>NZ_JBBKBS010000095.1:0-312 GCF_037890285.1 Phocaeicola sp. HCN-40430 | reverse complement strand
TTTTTTGGGGGTATTATTGGGGTTAAATTTTACTCCGAATAATTCTTCCGGATGCTGTTTCTCGGTTGAAGACGCAGAAAAAATGGGAATCCGGTTTTGTTTAGAACCGGAATCATTGTATGCTGCGGGTCGTTTTTCTCTGTGTTTGGAGTATAAAATTACAAATTTATGAATGAATTTTCCGTTTGTTGTTCTTTGTCGTTCAGTGCTTATATTATATAATAATGTATATATAGTTCTCTTCAGAAAGTCTTCTTGCAGAAAAACAGTTCATAAAACCTGCTGTAAAACAGTTATTTGCAAAAACATTTA
>NZ_JBBKBS010000094.1:0-338 GCF_037890285.1 Phocaeicola sp. HCN-40430 | reverse complement strand
GTCTGAAAACAGGAATCATCACGTCTGAAAATACTAAAATTGTAGAGAACAGAGCTAAAAAATTAAAACTTGATTTCTTAATCCAAGGAAAAAAAAACGGAGGGAAACTAGCTGCTGCACAAGAAATTTGTCAACAATTAGGAATTACATTAGAAGAAGTTGCATATATTGGTGATGATATTAATTGTCAAGAACTACTTGAAGCAGTCGGTTATGCCGGATGTCCAGCAGATGCTCATGAAAAGATAAAAGACATACATACCATAAATATAATGAAATTAAAAGGTGGAGATGGGTGTGTAAGAGAATTTATAAATAATATTATTAATTACTAAACA
>NZ_JBBKBS010000093.1:0-348 GCF_037890285.1 Phocaeicola sp. HCN-40430 | reverse complement strand
TGTAAGCGGAACACGGGAATCGGTGTAAGAATCTTCCCCGAAGGCGCATAGGCAGGCAGACGCCGGCTCTGTCCCCCCGCATGCAGCAGGATACGCTTCTCCTTCGCCAGCCATCCGGTCAGACTCTCCTTTGTATTCTCACTCTCCATGCACGCCCTGAGCAGCCAGGCCGTACCTCCTCCGGAACCCAGCTTGCTTCCTATCGGGTCCGATGTGCAGAACCACTCGTTGCGGTCTGCCTTTTCAATATCGTGAAAGCACTCCACCAAGTTGGGAGGCAATGACAGTAGTTTTTTCATTATTAGTTTTTAAGTTTTTAAGTTTTTAAGTTTTTGAGTTTGTTGATGC
>NZ_JBBKBS010000092.1:0-326 GCF_037890285.1 Phocaeicola sp. HCN-40430 | reverse complement strand
CCGGCCTTTCCCATAACCAACTACAAGATAGTCAGCGCCATCCGCAATGAGATAGCATCCCGTCTTGATATTGACTCCCTTCAGGAGATACTGGCCTCCCACTGGAAACCATATCTTGAGAACCTTCACGTGTGCATGACTGATGCCACGTGTTATGAAAGCCACATGCGTTTTCCTACAGACATGAAACTGCTTTGGGAAAGTATTGAATGGCTTTACAGGCATATCTGCCGTCATTGTATGGATCTTGGGATAAGGCGTCCCCGTAACAAATATGCGGATGTGTCAGAGTCCTATCTTTCATACTGCAAGAAAAGAAAGAGGAA
>NZ_JBBKBS010000091.1:0-342 GCF_037890285.1 Phocaeicola sp. HCN-40430 | reverse complement strand
TTGCACCCGCTTTCGAGAGAGACGGCAAGCAGATTGACAGAGTGTTGAGGTTAACGCGTTGAGGCTAAGTATCTTATTTTACCGGAGCGGTAAGAGAGCGAGAACGGCATCTTCGGAAAACGCCTCGAAGAAATTTTTCAAAAAAACTTCGAAAAAATTTGGAGCGAATATGAAAAACTTCTTACCTTTGCAAACGCTTTCGACAACGAACGGAAGCTTGAAAATGAAAAGAGTTCATTGAAAGAATTTAGATAAACAGACAAAGTAGTACAAAAGAATAACCGTCAAGACCTGTCCGGGTCGTAAGATTCGGATGAAGTCATAAAGAAGGAAATGTTCTGG
>NZ_JBBKBS010000090.1:0-345 GCF_037890285.1 Phocaeicola sp. HCN-40430 | reverse complement strand
ATATCCACTTCCTTTGTACGCAAGGGAAGGGCGGCAAAGGATGAACCCTTGAGAAAGGTACTCAGAAGTGAACTTTCAAAGCAGAGAGCTACCAGACTTGAAGGAAGTTTCGGAACTCAAAAGCAACACTACTCACTCGCAAGAATAAAGGCCAGGAACAGGAAGACTGAAATCCTTTGGATTTTCTTCGGAATACATACGGCAAATGCCGTGCTGATGATAGACAAAATCACGGATAGAACAGCTAAAGCGGCATGATATGATTTTCATAGCCAGAATCAGAAGAGGCCATCAGACTTCTTCCGGAGAGTCATGTCGTAACGGTTAGAATCAAGAGAGAAAATA
>NZ_JBBKBS010000089.1:0-352 GCF_037890285.1 Phocaeicola sp. HCN-40430 | reverse complement strand
GGACACCCGCAAGGAAACCTCCTCTTCCCCACTTCAGCAAAGGCTGGAAGATACGGAGCCGCAACCGGTGAAAATAATGATAGATATCTACAATAAAATAGCCATTATTCCGATATGAATTCCATGGAAAAATCAATGCTGCTTGACAAGCTTTTCGCACTGCGAAAGGCAGACAAGCAGGAAAGGGACAAACTTCTGGAAAAGCTGGACCGGATGACCGAACAGCTGCTGAACCTGAACGAGAGTTCACAGGCACAAATCAAGATTATTGATGAACTGAAACAGATGCTCTCGGATCGTGACGCGCTGATAGCAAAGCTCCAGAAGGAAAACGCAGCCTTGAAGGAGCACA
>NZ_JBBKBS010000088.1:0-371 GCF_037890285.1 Phocaeicola sp. HCN-40430 | reverse complement strand
AACTACAGGCTTTTTCCGAAACTGCAAATATTATATGCACTTTTTTTACAACTTTTTTCAAACATTTTTGCAAATAACTGTTTTACAGCAGGTTTTATGAGTTGCTTTTCTGCAAGAAGACTTTCTGAAGAGAACTATATATACATTATTATATAATATAAGCACTGAACGACAAAGTATAACAAACGGAAAATTCATTCATAAATTTGTAATTTTATACTCCAAACACAGAGAAAAACGACCCGCAGCATACAATGATTCCGGTTCTAAACAAAACCGGATTCCCCATTTTTTCTGTGTCTTCAACCGGGAAACAGCATCCGGAAGAATTATTCGGAGTAAAATTTAACCCCAATAATACCCCCAAAAAA
>NZ_JBBKBS010000087.1:0-373 GCF_037890285.1 Phocaeicola sp. HCN-40430 | reverse complement strand
GCGCAAGGACCTGGACCTGAGACCGGTGGAAGGTGTGGACGGTACGGCTTCGGAAGGGGTGATTCTGGAGAAGCTGGCGAAGTTCGGTATCACACCGGAGGCGGTGATGCTCTGGGGTACGGGTACGCCGATGCGTGAGTTCCTGTGGAGCGAGGAGATGGCGGATGCCAGCGTGCATGTGCTGCTGAACGTGGACTTCAGGGATACGTACCGCGAAGGGGACAAGGAGATACGCAACTGCCACATCAACGTGGGTACGGGCAAGGAGGTGTCTATCCGTGAGGTGGCGGAGAAGATCATGAAGGAAATAGGCTTCAGGGGGGAACTGCGCTGGGACAGTTCAAAACCGGACGGTACCATGCGGAAGCTGACC
>NZ_JBBKBS010000086.1:0-392 GCF_037890285.1 Phocaeicola sp. HCN-40430 | reverse complement strand
AGTCAAGCTTGCTCACGTCAGTCAGCTTCCGCATGGTACCGTCCGGTTTTGAGCTGTCCCAGCGCAGTTCCCCCCTGAAGCCTATTTCCTTCATGATCTTCTCCGCCACCTCACGGATAGACACCTCCTTGCCCGTACCCACGTTGATGTGGCAGTTGCGTATCTCTCTGTCCCCTTCGCGGTACGTATCCCTGAAGTCCACGTTCAGCAGCACATGCACGCTGGCATCCGCCATCTCTTCGCTCCACAGGAACTCACGCATCGGCGTACCCGTACCCCAGAGCATCACCGCCTCCGGTGTGATACCGAACTTCTCCAGCTTCTCCAGAATCACCCCTTCCGAAGCCGTACCGTCCACACCTTCCACCGGTCTCAGGTCCAGGTCCTTGCGT
>NZ_JBBKBS010000085.1:0-432 GCF_037890285.1 Phocaeicola sp. HCN-40430 | reverse complement strand
GAAACCCTCATACGAGAAGGCTTGAAACCCTACTTAAAAGAAACTCCCATCGTCACCGTACGCATGGCCAACTATAAAATATCCGTATTGGGAGAAGTTACCCGGCCGGGTACCTTCACTGTATCCAACGAAAAAGTCAATGTACTCGAAGCCCTTGCCATGGCAGGCGACATGACCGTATACGGAGTACGAGACAATGTAAAGCTGATTCGCGAAGATGCACAGGGTAAACGTGAGATTGTGATGCTCGACCTTACCAAGTCCGACATCGTGCTTTCTCCCTACTTCTACCTGCAGCAGAACGACATCCTGTATGTCACCCCCAATAAAACCAAGGCCAAGAACTCCGAAATCGGTAACACCACCACCATTGCCATTTCGGCTACTTCTATCCTGGTATCCATTGCCAGCTTGATTGTAAATATTGCAAAA
>NZ_JBBKBS010000084.1:0-450 GCF_037890285.1 Phocaeicola sp. HCN-40430 | reverse complement strand
AAAACCAAAAATGAAGCCGAAGCCCTCATACGAGAAGGCTTAAAACCCTACTTAAAAGAAACTCCCATCGTCACCGTACGCATGGCCAACTATAAAATATCTGTATTGGGAGAAGTTACCCGGCCGGGTACCTTCACTGTGTCCAACGAAAAAGTCAATGTGCTCGAAGCCCTTGCCATGGCAGGCGACATGACCGTATACGGAGTACGCGACAATGTAAAACTGATTCGCGAAGATGCACAGGGAAAACGTGAGATTGTGATGCTCGACCTTACCAAGTCCGACATCGTGCTTTCTCCCTACTTCTACCTGCAGCAGAACGACATCCTCTATGTCACCCCGAATAAAACCAAGGCCAAAAACTCCGAAATCGGTAATACTACCACCATCGCCATCTCGGCTACTTCTATCTTAGTATCCATTGCCAGCTTGATTGTAAATATTACAAAG
>NZ_JBBKBS010000083.1:0-418 GCF_037890285.1 Phocaeicola sp. HCN-40430 | reverse complement strand
AATATGAGTTTATGAGTTCTTGAGTTTATGAGTTTGAGAACACCAACAAACTAAAAAACTTAAAAACTAAAAAACTTAAAAACTAAAAAACTTGCATCAACAAACTCAAAAACTTAAAAACTTAAAAACTTAAAAACTAATAATGAAAAAACTACTGTCATTGCCTCCCAACTTGGTGGAGTGCTTTCACGATATTGAAAAGGCGGACCGCAACGAGTGGTTCTGCACATCGGACCCGATAGGAAGCAAGCTGGGTTCCGGAGGAGGTACGGCCTGGCTGCTCAGGGCGTGCATGGAGAGTGAGAATACAAGTGAGAATCTGGCCGGATGGCTGGCGAAGGAGAAGCGTATCCTGCTGCATGCGGGGGGACAGAGCCGGCGTCTGCCTGCCTATGCGCCTTCGGGAAAGATTCTTACG
>NZ_JBBKBS010000082.1:0-427 GCF_037890285.1 Phocaeicola sp. HCN-40430 | reverse complement strand
TCACGAGCCGTTTGATTTTCCGATACGCATGGAGCATTTGTATGATGGAGTGACATTTCCTGAACCTGAAAATTTGCTTGATTGGGGACCTGAAACCAATGGACGTTCGTTTATCGGACAACCGTTAGAAGAATTGGCACGACGTTGGAAAATTGCTTCGCAGGATCCGGACAAATGGTGGTGTCGCTATCCGGAAATGCCGTTCTCTATTGATGGATTGCAGAAAACAACTGCCCGACGTGCTGCTTATCAGAAGTTTATGCGTGACTATTTGCGCTGTGGAGCTACTGTAGACGATAATATCGGTAAACTGTTGAAAGCACTTGATGAAATGGGTATTGCGGATAATACTATTGTGGTGTATGTATCCGACCAAGGGTATTTCCTGGGTGAACATGGTTTCTTTGATAAACGAATGTTTTATGAA
>NZ_JBBKBS010000081.1:0-427 GCF_037890285.1 Phocaeicola sp. HCN-40430 | reverse complement strand
ACATGAGCCTTATGATTTCCCGATACGTATGGAGCATTTGTATGATGGAGTGACATTTCCTGAACCTGAAAATTTGCTTGATTGGGGACCTGAAACCAATGGACGTTCGTTTGAAGGGCAAACTTTGGAGGTCTTGTCCAATGCATGGAAAAAGGCTTCTCAAGATCCGGACAAATGGTGGTGTCGCTATCCGGAACTGCCTTTCTCGATTGATGGGCTGCAGAAAACTACGGCTCGTCGGGCAATTTATCAAAAATTGATTCGTGACTATTTGCGCTGTGGAGCTACTGTAGACGATAATATCGGTAAACTGTTGAAAGCGCTCGACGAAATGGGAATTGCGGATAATACTATTGTAGTATATGTATCCGACCAGGGATATTTTCTGGGTGAACATGGCTTTTATGATAAACGAATGTTTTATGAG
>NZ_JBBKBS010000080.1:0-429 GCF_037890285.1 Phocaeicola sp. HCN-40430 | reverse complement strand
ATCTGAAAATACTAAAATTGTAGAGAACAGAGCTAAAAAATTAAAAATTGATTTCTTAATCCAAGGAAAAAAAAACGGAGGGAAACTAGCTGCTGCACAAGAAATTTGTCAACAATTAGGAATTACATTAGAAGAAGTTGCATATATTGGTGATGATATTAATTGCCAAGAACTCCTTGAAGCTGTTGGTTATGCAGGATGCCCAGTAGATGCAAATCAAAAAATTAAAAATATATCATATATATATATATCAAATACCTTTGGTGGACATGGCTGCGTTAGAGATTTCATTAACCTGATTCTCCAAAATTAGCATTACAATATACAAAAATCCAATAGTCCATTTTTTAATAACTATGTTATAAAAAGGAGTATTGGAATTTTGTTCAGTCTATCAATAATCAATTCTAACCTTTCCATAATTAATAT
>NZ_JBBKBS010000079.1:0-482 GCF_037890285.1 Phocaeicola sp. HCN-40430 | reverse complement strand
TTACGAAGACCTCATGCGCAAGTACGAAGCAGAAAGCTATTACGATCCCCCCAAGAAGAAAGGATTCTTTGCCAGAGTATTCGGAAAACAGAAGTAAAGGAAACAAAGGAAATTGTCAATTATCAATTGTCAATTGTCAATTGAAGAAGCCTCGTCAACTAAACTTACAAACTCAAAAACTCAAAAACTAAAAAACTTACAAACCAATGAATAAACTAACCACCTTTCTAAGCTCAAGAACAGGAAAAAGACTCCTCAACATGGCATACTCGTGGGGAGCCTGCCTCGTCATTCTCGGAGCCACATTCAAGATCATACACTTCCCCTACGACGACGTGTTCCTCATCATCGGGATGACCACGGAGATCATTATCTTCTTCATCTCCGGGTTCGACGAACCCGCAAGAGAGTTCAAGTGGACACGCGTGTTCCCGCAGCTCGACAGCAGACACACCGCGGAACCGGCACACCAGCCCGCCGTG
>NZ_JBBKBS010000078.1:0-482 GCF_037890285.1 Phocaeicola sp. HCN-40430 | reverse complement strand
CTACGAAGACCTCATGCGCAAGTACGAAGCAGAAAGCTACTACGATCCCCCCAAGAAAAAGGGGTTCTTTGCCAGAGTATTCGGAAAACAGAAGTAAAGGAAACAAAGGAAATTGTCAATTATCAATCGTCAATTGTCAATTGAAGAAGCCTCGTCACCTAAACTTACAAACTCAAAAACTTAAAAACTAAAAAACTAAAACTCCAATGAATAAACTAACCACCTTTCTAAGTTCAAGAACAGGAAAAAGACTCCTTAATATGGCATACTCGTGGGGAGCCTGCCTCGTCATTCTCGGAGCCACATTCAAGATCATACACTTCCCCTACGACGACGTGTTCCTCATCATCGGGATGACCACGGAAATCATTATCTTCTTCATCTCAGGGTTCGACGAACCTGCAAGGGAATTCAAGTGGACACGCGTGTTCCCGCAGCTCGACAGCAGACACACCGCGGAACCGGCACACCAGCCCGCCGTA
>NZ_JBBKBS010000077.1:0-452 GCF_037890285.1 Phocaeicola sp. HCN-40430 | reverse complement strand
GATTTCCATGCCTTTATTTCCGGAAGTACACGGTCTGTAATGGCGCTGATTGTATCTGCCGATACACGATTACCAAGATTCTCTTCCATCCAATCACTAATCTCACGTGTGCTGTTACCAAGAGCATACAGGCCGATTATACGGTCAGCAACACCTTCTGCCAGAATGGTCTCACGCTTCTTAATGAATTGTGGATCAAAGCTTGAATTACGGTCACGGGGAGTGGATACAGTTACCTCACCTAATGGAGTCTGGACCTGCTTTTGCATTTTCCCGTTACGGCGGTTGCCCATTTGACGTTCTTCTTCTGTAAGGTGTGCATCCATCTCACCTTCCAGAGCTGCATTCAGGATACTTTCCAATAAGGGAGCAAAAGCACCGTCTTTACCTAACAAGGGCTTGCCCGCTTTCAGCTGTTCAATAGCCTTGTTCTTGATACTCTCAAAATCAAA
>NZ_JBBKBS010000076.1:0-488 GCF_037890285.1 Phocaeicola sp. HCN-40430 | reverse complement strand
TTCTGCATTTCCGGATATTTTTCATCCGTATCGCCTGCCTCTTTTCTCAAGCGAAGCAAATCCTCCTTCATTTTCTTGATAATCGGTGCATATTCTTTGTCATTATAAGCATTATGATTTTCTTTCGGGTCTTTCTGCAGATCATAGAAATCCCAACAAGGAGTAAAAGAAAAATCTTGTGTATCCGTCATATCCAGATTCTGTCCGTAATAGAAAATCAACTTATAACGATCGGAACGAATACCAAAATGAGCCGGACGAATCGCATGATTGGTCCAATAACGATAGTAAATCTCTTTCCGCCAATCCTTCGGTGTATTTCCCATCAGGTTCTCAGCGAAACTACGTCCCTGTACATCTTTCATCTCTACTCCGGCAAATTCGGCCAGTGTAGGAGCAAAATCAATATTCTGCACCAAGTCTTTCAAACGTTTACCAGCGGGAATCTTCTTCGGATAACGGATTACAAACGGCATACGGGCAGATTC
>NZ_JBBKBS010000075.1:0-493 GCF_037890285.1 Phocaeicola sp. HCN-40430 | reverse complement strand
GCCGGAGGACATCGGAGGGAATCAGGATCTGCAGGCGGCAGCGATTTTTCCGGTGTGCGAATCGGTGGAGGAGCTGGGTGCGGTGCTGCGATGGATGACGGCGGAACCGGAACTGGAAAAGGGAAAGGAGATATGGCTGAAGGCGGAGAAGATGTCGGCGGACGAAATCTCGGCGTATGCCAACCTGAGAAGACTGACCGCGCAGCGTGAGGAGTTCCGCAAGGTGAACTGGAAGGCGCTGGCGGAGAATCACGGAAAGAGTGTGTTCTACCAGCTGGATCTGCAGCAGGCGGCGGAGGAGTACAGCCGGATGGGACTGGAACTGCCGGCGGAGCTGGATGAGACGACTCCCCTGCTTACGCGTATCAGTGATGCGATGTTCCGTGCACGGACCATGCAGCTGGCAGGTGCCGGAGAGCAGGAAGTGAAGGCGATGGAGGACAGGGCGTTTGCACTGATGCGCAACGGACTGGTGAGTACGGTGGACTTCCGT
>NZ_JBBKBS010000074.1:0-549 GCF_037890285.1 Phocaeicola sp. HCN-40430 | reverse complement strand
ACCGGGTGTACCGGCTGCGGAATGGCTGCGGAATGGCTGAAGGCTCGCGGAATGAAACCGGAGGACATCGGAGGGAATCAGGATCTGCAGGCGGCAGCGATTTTCCCGGTGTGCGAATCGGTGGAGGAGCTGGGTGCGGTGCTGCGATGGATGACGGCGGAACCGGAACTGGAAGAGGGAAAGGAGATATGGCTGAAGGCGGAGAAGATGTCGGCGGACGAAATCTCGGCGTATGCCAACCTGAGAAGACTGACCGTGCAGCGTGAGGAGTTCCGCAAGGTGAACTGGAAGACGCTGGCGGAGAATCACGGAAAGAGTGTGTTCTACCAGCTGGACCTGCAGCAGGCGGCGGAGGAGTACAGCCGTCTGGGACTGGAACTGCCGGCGGAACTGGATGAGACGACTCCCCTGCTTACGCGTATCAGTGATGCGATGTTCCGTGCACGGACCATGCAGCTGAAGGGGGAAGCGCCGGAGATTGTGAAACCGGTAGAGGACAGGGCGTTTGCGCTGATGCGCAACGGACTGGTGAGCACGGTGGACTTCCGA
>NZ_JBBKBS010000073.1:0-561 GCF_037890285.1 Phocaeicola sp. HCN-40430 | reverse complement strand
AACTATGGGCAAAAGTATACATTTTAGCGGACAGCCGCTATATAGTCAGGTCATAAAATTACTTGATAAGTCAAAAATTCTTCAGACAAGCCGTAAATATGGTGGTGAACACTATGTGAAGCGGTTTGATGGATGGACACATCTTGTCGTTATGCTCTATGCAGTTATCATGCGTTTTGATTCCTTGCGTGAGATAATGGCGTCCATACAGGCAGAAGCCCGCAAACTTTGTCATCTGGGTATCACGACCATGCCTTCGCGCAGTACGTTATCCGATGCCAACAAACGCCGTCCGGAAATCATATTTGAGTCCATCTATCGTGACTTATACACTACATACAGAAACATTCTTTCCTCGGACAGCCGCCAAAACAGGGATACAGCCTGGATGAAGCGTCTTCAGATTATCGATTCCACTACCATTACCCTGTTCTCAAATCTCCTGTTCAAGGGTGTGGGACGTCATCCCAAGACCGGCAAAAAGAAAGGAGGCATAAAGGTACACACTGTCATACATGCCAATGAGGGAGTCCCCTCAGATATAAAGTTCACTTCGGCTGC
>NZ_JBBKBS010000072.1:0-565 GCF_037890285.1 Phocaeicola sp. HCN-40430 | reverse complement strand
TAGCTTTCTGCTTCGTACTTGCGCATGAGGTCTTCGTAGGAGAGTTTTTGGGTGACCATTTCGTAGATGGTTCCCCAGTCGGGCAGTCCTCCGAGGTTGCGGTCGTCGATGAAGAGGTCTGCCTTGAGCTTGCGCGAGTAGTGGCGGTTGGCTCCTTTCTCTTCTTCGGGGTAGTCGCGGTTGACGGCATAGAACTCGATGCCTCGTTCTCGGCAGAAAGCAAGGGCTTCGTCGAGCAGGCGTCCTTCGCGTACGGTCCAGAGAATAAGGCGGTGCCTGTCCTGCTGCAACCGGCGCAGGGTTTCGAAGGCAAAGGGTATTTCTTTACCAATCTCCGGGTATCTGTGTTCGACTAATGTTCCGTCGAAATCGATGGCTATGGTCATTGTGAGTTTTTAAGTTTTTAAGTTTTTTAGTTAGTTGACGAGGCGTTTGTGTAAGTTTTTTAGTTTTTGAGTTTTTAAGTTAGTTGGCGAGGCGTTTGTGTAAGTTTTTTAGTTTGTAAGTTTTTTAGTTTGTTGATGTTCTCATACGCAAACTCATCAACTCAAGAACTAAAAAACTC
>NZ_JBBKBS010000071.1:0-572 GCF_037890285.1 Phocaeicola sp. HCN-40430 | reverse complement strand
GTCCGTGTGTCACGAATCAGACTTGTCGAAACTGCCCCAAGATGCGGTCGTCATTAAGACTTTCTACAAATATGCATACGAACAGGTAAGCTACATTCTGGAACATCAGTACCAGGTAGTCCGCTACAAAACCGCGGACGGAAAAATCAGGGAGGAATACCTTCCTAAGGAAAAAGGACCGGAACGTATCGATGTAGTGCCCGGAACACATGCCTCCGGAGACTTCCTCGCACATCTGGCTTTCAATCACTTCGTACTGAACATTCCTTATTACAGGGAAATGTACCGCATCAATGACCACAGTATGTCACTGAGCAGGATGACACTTGTCAACTGGCTGCACAAGGGGGCCACTTTCACCACAAAACTTGTGGAGGCACTCAAAGATATGGCTATGGAAAAGGATTCCATCGTGAACTGTGACGAAACATGGTGTAAGGTAAAAGTAAGGGATGCCTATTACAAGAAATACATCTGGTGTCTGGTCAACAAGGAACAGAAGTCAGTGATATACTGCTACGAGGACGGATCCAGAGGACGGAAGGCACTGAAAGAAATCCTGGCAGACAGGA
>NZ_JBBKBS010000070.1:0-583 GCF_037890285.1 Phocaeicola sp. HCN-40430 | reverse complement strand
AATAAAAATATCCTCTTGTTTGAAATACTCTATTGAGAAGTATATAAACAAGAGGATATTTTTATTATATAAACTCATAACCTATAATTTGATTAGCACTAGGGTTATTTTTACTCGATTATTTAAAGAAAAGACAAGAAAAAGTATAAGATACTCTTACAAAGAAAAAACTTACCAGAAGCCCTAATAAACACCTACAAAAGCATTTTTTTATTTCTTATACATTACTTTTCATAAGTCATCATTTATGCCTTCCAATTATTAAAGAGGCAAAATACATATATGAAAGAATATATTGGTCATTTATAGAATACAAAAAGCTGTTTTCAGGATTTCTACTCACACAATTGACCATCAAAAAGAAACATTCCCTAAGTTTATGAAACAGCAGGAAAAGTCCTAAAAAGAGTTCATCTGCTGAGTCTAAATATATGCAATCGGGTAAGTAACATCAAGAATATATAATAAGCAGTAGTAAAACAGATATCTGTACTGTTGCAAGTTGAAATGATCATTTCCTATCACATAAGGGGGAAGATTATCCTTGATATACATACAGCTGTCAGACATGACAAATGAGGAG
>NZ_JBBKBS010000069.1:0-602 GCF_037890285.1 Phocaeicola sp. HCN-40430 | reverse complement strand
GCTAGTACAGAGAGTGTAATGCTAGAATATATTAAATATGCAAAACTAGCAAATGACATAATATTTTTATTAGCCCAGGCAACTTCTCCATTAACAGAAACACTGCACTTCTCAGAAGCATTAGATATTTATAAGAAAGGACAATACGACTCAATGCTCACCTGTGTAAGAAATTACCGTTTCTTTTGGAATGCAGATGGAACAAGCAAAAATTATGATTATATGAATCGTCCACGTCGCCAAAACTTTCAAGGAGAGTTAATGGAAAATGGGGCTTTTTATATCAATACAGTAGGTAATATCTTAACATCAGGAAACCGCCTTAGTGGAAAAATTGGTATTTACGAGATGCCAGAATATACAGCAACAGAAATAGACGAACCGGATGATTGGATAATTCTAGAAAATTTAATGCGCAAACATATTTTATCCAAACGCCCTAAAAAACCAATAAAATTATTTTTATCTGATGTAGACGGTACATTAACAGACGGAGGAATGTACTATTCTGAAAGTGGTGATGAATTAAAAAAATTCAACACTCGAGATGGTATGGGATTTCAACTATTAAGAGAAGCAGGTATAAAAACAGGAATCATCAC
>NZ_JBBKBS010000068.1:0-690 GCF_037890285.1 Phocaeicola sp. HCN-40430 | reverse complement strand
GACCAACGATTCTTTCATGTTGAGACCATCAGTACTGAACAAAGGTGACATAATTGCCATGGATCGTGCATACATTGATTATGAGAAGCTGGAAACACTCACGCAAAGAGAGGTCATGTATGTGACAAAAATGAAGAAAAATCTGAGATACAACATTATAGAAGACTGTATGTACCAGACTAAAGAAGGCCTTATGGAGGTACGCATACAAAATGTAACGTTCTCAAAAATGCTGAAGGATGGTACAGTTCTTGTTCATCATGCCCGTATCATTACCTACGTTGATATTAAAAAGCACAAACTGGTTTCATTGCTTACAAACGATATGGAATCAGAACCGAACGAGATTATAGAAATCTACCGCAAACGTTGGGAGATAGAACTGCTCTTCAAGCAGATAAAACAGAATTTTCCCTTGAAATACTTTTATGGGGAAAGTGCAAATGCGATTAAAATACAGATCTGGGTGACACTTATAGCCAATCTGCTGCTTATGGTAATGAAAAAAGGACTGACTCGTTCATGGAGCTTCTCAGGCCTTGCAACCATGATGAGGATTACACTTATGTATTATGTGGATTTCTACAGCCTTTTCAACCATCCGGAAAAGGATTGGGAAACGCTTTTGGACGTGAATCAGAAAGAAGATTATCAACTGTCTATTTTTTGATGGGGCTTGGAATAACAAAA
>NZ_JBBKBS010000067.1:0-743 GCF_037890285.1 Phocaeicola sp. HCN-40430 | reverse complement strand
CTCCTACAAGAAAGTACCCTATATGCAGGACCCCGAAACCGTAAATACCTATGGAAAGGAAATTCCTCTTTACGATGCCAAGATTATGCCCAAGGACCTGCTGAGCATTACGGTCAATACCACCGACCCGTTGGCTGCCGCACCGTTTAATCTGACCGTACA
Source organism: Phocaeicola sp. HCN-40430 (assembly GCF_037890285.1). NCBI lineage: Bacteria > Pseudomonadati > Bacteroidota > Bacteroidia > Bacteroidales > Bacteroidaceae > Phocaeicola > Phocaeicola sp. HCN-40430. The sequence goes on along the minus strand of NZ_JBBKBS010000067.1, from coordinate 581 downwards.
GACTCCAATGAACGCAGCCATTGCCAATATCAATACGACAACTCAGCCCTCCTTACAGCAATATTTAGTCAACAACCAGGGAGAAATCGACTTCCCCGTATTGGGCAGACTCAAGGTAGGCGGACTCACCAAAAATGAAGCTGAAAGCATGATCCGGGAAGGTCTGAAACCCTATCTGAAGGAGACTCCCATTGTCACCGTACGAATGGCCAACTACAAGATTTCCGTACTCGGTGAAGTCAACAAACCGGGTACCTTCACTGTGTCCAACGAAAAAGTCAATGTACTCGAAGCCCTTGCCATGGCAGGCGACATGACCGTATATGGAGTACGAGACAATGTAAAGCTGATTCGTGAAGATGCACAGGGAAAACGTGAGATTGTGATGCTCGACCTTACCAAGTCCGACATCGTGCTTTCTCCCTACTTCTACCTGCAGCAGAACGACATTCTCTATGTCACCCCCAATAAAACCAAGGCTAAGAACTCCGAAATTGGTAACGCCACCACCATTGCCATCTCGGCTACTTCTATCTTAGTATCCATTGCCAGCTTGATTGCTACGCTTGTAAAATAAAAAG
>NZ_JBBKBS010000066.1:0-745 GCF_037890285.1 Phocaeicola sp. HCN-40430 | reverse complement strand
GGTCTTGAAAGAATATTATTGATAAAGATTAGAGCTTAGGTGATACAATGTGTGTATTAATAAATAATACCAATTGTATGTTTTTGTTTATACTTGGTTTTAATTAAGTTAAAGATGAAAGGCTGACTACTTTTATAGTGTCAGCCTTTTTTATTTTTATTACTGAAGAATACGTTTTTATTGTATATATATCATGACTAATGATAATTTTCTTTTAACTTTGCTTTCTGTATAATGCAAGAAGCACATAGGCTGTGTAAAAGTGAGATTTTCTGAAGGGGAGGAACCCCTTTATTTAAACTATGAAAACTAACAATCTAAAAATATGAATCTTAAAACCTTATCTGTATTAAACATGCTGGCTCTTGTTCCTTCTGGAAGTATGCTGGCGCAACAACAAGGGGCGGAATCCCCAGAACAACGTCCTAATATTCTGTTTATTTTAAGTGATGATCATACCTCACAGGCATGGGGAATCTATGGTGGTGTATTGGCCGATTATGTGAAGAATGAGAATATCAAGCGTTTGGCTTCCGAAGGAGTAGTTTTGGATAATTGTTTTTGTACCAATTCCATTTCAGCTCCCAGTCGGGCAAGTATTCTCACCGGATTGTATAGCCATCGTAATGGATTGTATACCTTAAGTGATTCTTTGGATACTTCTATTCCTACGTTGGCTACTACTTTGCAGCAAGCAGGTTATCATACCGGTTTGGTAGGTAAATGGCATATCCAGTCACAGCCA
>NZ_JBBKBS010000065.1:0-757 GCF_037890285.1 Phocaeicola sp. HCN-40430 | reverse complement strand
TAATTAAAAGTGTGTATAAGAATCCGGAAAATTGGGGATTAAGGTATAAAGAATATGGCAAATCTGAGAATATAAAAGATTATTCAGAAGAAGAGGTATCCGAGATGCTTAAAGGTGTATATTCTAAAAGTGGTTATTTATTGGTTGATGGTGACTATTTTATAAATGTCAAAGATGTTATTCAAGCAGGATGTACATGGGAAACGGTAACATCAGATGTAAAGTTAGATTTATCCCAGCCAATACCTATTAATAAGATACGCACTTTTTATGTGAAAGACTATTATTTGATTACTCGTAATGATGTAAATGGAACTAATAAACATTTTATCAATTCTTATTTATCAAAGATTAAGGTAATCCATTCTGGTCGCGGCCAATTTAGAGGATTGTATAGTATTTCAAGAGGTTATGAAAGTGTTCAGTCTTTTGGACATGGTTATGTTCCAAAAGATTTATTTCATCCAATAAAATTCTATTTTAATGGTGTGTTTTTTGATGATCAATATAGGATTGATGATTTTGTTGTAAATTCAGAACTTCAAGTATCTTATATAGAAAATCAAATAATACGTTAAAGTTGAAATCCTACTGACAGTCTTTGTCAGTGCTTTGCATATACCCGGTAACTGCTTTGTGGAAGTTATCGGGTATTTTTATCTAAGAGAAATAGGGAGATTCAGTAAATAGTATAAAATCAGCCAACTAATTCATACACAAAGTATTGCGAATTAGTTGGCTTTTTTGTATCTTTAGG
>NZ_JBBKBS010000064.1:0-758 GCF_037890285.1 Phocaeicola sp. HCN-40430 | reverse complement strand
CATCAACTCAAGAACTAAAAAACTCATCTTAAGTTTGTTGATGTTCTCATACGCAAACTCAAAAACTAACAAACTCACAAACTTACACTAATGTGTAAAGCGTCATCGCCTGCATGAGTTTGAGGTTTCTGCGGCACATCCAGGGGAATGTGAGGCTTCGCAGAGGAATCTGGTATTCTTCCACAATCTGATAGAAGAGGGGCCGGCTGAGCAGTTCGGGGTTGTGTGCCAGCAGGAGGAAGGCGTCTTTGCGGAAGGCATAGAAGACGGCTTTCTTGAGCTCGGGCAAAGTGCCGGCTTCGGTCTCCGTGAAGATCTGTACGGGCTGTGACAGTCCTGCCTGACGGAGGTTCCGGAGTGCCTCTTCCTGTGAAAAGCTCCCGTCTGTGTAGAGCACGATTTCTTTTTTCCCGGCTTCTTCGCGCAGGGCCTGCATGTCTTCGGGAAGAACCGATTCGGCTTTCCGGCTGATGGCTGCAAACTGCTTGCGGAGCTGTGCACGGGTGACCCGTTTCACTGCAGAGAGGGTATAGAACATGTAACGGACGATGTATTTTCCTCCGCGCAGGTACGAGTCGTACAGCTCGTAATGGAAAGCTTGCATTTTCCGCATTTGGGAAAGGAGCTTTCCGGATTCTACGGGAATGAGGTCCGGCTGTTCAAATTCCACAAGAGTGGAGGAAATGAATTGCATGGCGATTGGGGTTGATGTTTCGCAAGTATTTCATTCTTTTGGCAAGACAGAGAATGTGAACTTG
>NZ_JBBKBS010000063.1:0-779 GCF_037890285.1 Phocaeicola sp. HCN-40430 | reverse complement strand
GGACACCCGCAAGGAAACCTCCTCTTCCCCACTTCAGCAAAGGCTGGAAGATACGGAGCCACAACCGGTGAAAATAATGATAGATATCCGCATGAGCAACGGTATGCACATCCAACAACGCAATCTAAACTACCAGAGTCTGAAAAGACTGGTAGAGAAACTGGAGGGATTATGCTGAGTATTACAGGTATGAACCGGTTCTATTATCTAAGAAACTTCCACGATCTGCGCTGCAAGAACAGCCGGGTGCTTTCCATCATTCACCGGCAGTTGAACAGGGAGCCACAAGAGGATGAGGTATTTATCGTCATGTCAAAAGACAGACGGAAAGTCCGACTTTTCGCCTATGACAACCGCTCCTTCAGCCTGTATGAGAAACGCTTTACATCCGGATACAAATTCATGAAGGTTAGTAGAGAGGGAGATGAGGAGGTGTATAGCATAAAATGGAAAGATGTAGTTGTGCTGTTACAGAGTCCGGTTATTAATTCACTGAATATCAAATAAATAATACCAATAATACTTGCCCATTTCCTTTATTTTCAGTATCTTTATGGTATCAAAGAACAAGGAAATGGACAATCGGGAAATAGAAAAAATATTAGCTTCGGCAGAACAACTGAGGCTCCGCGAAAAAGAACCGGAGCCTTGGACAGACAATTATTCCGATATGAATTCCATGGAAAAATCAATGCTGCTTGACGAGCTTTTCGCACTGAGAAAGGCAGACAAGCAGGAAAGGGACAAACTTCTGGAAAAGCTGGACCGGATGACCGAAC
>NZ_JBBKBS010000062.1:0-859 GCF_037890285.1 Phocaeicola sp. HCN-40430 | reverse complement strand
GGTAGTGTAAAATAAACTGTGTCACGCATTATTTCCTATTAGAAAACTCATCGGTCGGGGAACGGCCAGCGCCAAGGGGCGGGACCACCCGTCCCGACGAGCGTAAAATTACAATAATTTAAATCGTTCTCCAAACTTTATGGCCAGTTGCTGTGAGATTGTAGCCCAATTGGCAAGTGGCATAGTCCACTTCTTACGTATGTTGCGGTATGCAAGATAAACCAGTTTCTCAAGGGCTGTATCCGACGGGAACACGCCCTTGTTTTTTGTTACCTTACGGATTTGGCGGTGATACCCTTCAACAGTATTTGTGGTATATATAAGCTTACGGATAGCCGGAGTGTACTGGAAGTATTCGGATAGCTTATCCCAATTCTCTTGCCATGACCTGATGACGATAGGATACTGTTCACCCCATTTCTCTTCCAGCTTAAGAAGTTCATTTTCTGCCGATTCTTTATTTACAGCCTGATAAACGCATTTCAAATCCTTCAGGAATTCCTTTTGATTCTTGGAGCCTACATATTTGATGGAATTACGAATCTGATGTACGACACAAAGCTGTACGACTGTATTGGGATAAACACTTTGGATTGCTTCAGGAAAACCTTTCAAGCCGTCTATACAGGCTATAAGAATGTCTTCGACTCCACGGTTCTGGAGGTCTGTCAGAACACTGAGCCAGAAGTTTGCTCCCTCATTTCTTGATATATACATTCCGAGCAGCTCCTTATGTCCTTCTCTGTCAATACCCAGCACATTATAGATTGCACGTGTAACAGCACAACCACGTTCATCCGTTACCTTGTAATGGATGGCATCCATCCAGACTATAGGATAGACAGAATCAAGCATACGC
>NZ_JBBKBS010000061.1:0-940 GCF_037890285.1 Phocaeicola sp. HCN-40430 | reverse complement strand
CCAACTGGCACTTCAGGAAAACTCCAAGTACGAACAGCTCCGCATCGAAAACCAGACCCAGATCCGTTTAGTGGAATTCCTGTGCGACTATATTCATAATCCCGCCAATGCCGACGAAGTCATTCCGGCCAATGTCGGTCTGAAAGACCAGAACCTCAGTTCGGTCATCGACCAGTACAACACCCTGATTATCGAACGCAAGCGGCTGCTCCGCACCTCTTCCGAGAACAACCCCGCGGTCATCAATATGAAGACCGGCATCGAAGCCATGCGCCACAGCGTACAGACCACCGTGGCCAGCGTACTCGAAGGTCTGCACATCACCAAGGGCAACCTCGACCGCCAGGCCAGCAAGTTCGAGGGACGCATCAGCAAGGCCCCCCAGCAGGAAAAGGAATTCCTCACCATTGCCCGCCAGCAGGAAATCAAGGCACAGCTCTACATCATGCTGCTCCAGAAACGCGAGGAAAATGCCATTACCCTGGCTGCAACTGCTACCAACGGACGAATCATCGAACAGGCATTACCAGACAAATACCCCGTATCGCCCAAAAAGAAAATTATTGCATTAGCAGCTCTGATTTTAGGTCTGGGAATTCCGGTCGGTATCATCTACCTGATTGACCTGCTGAAATACAGGATTGAAAACGGAGAGGATGTACAGAAACTCACTTCCGTTCCTCTCGTGGCCGAACTTCCTCACTGCCAGAAACCGGCACAGGGTGCCATTGTGGTACGCGAAAATCACAACGACATCATGGAGGAAACCTTCCGCGGACTCCGTACCAACCTGATGTTTATGATGGAAAGCGGAGAAAAAGTTATTATGGTCTCCTCCACCCAGCCCGGTGAAGGAAAATCCTTTGTAGCCGGAAATCTGGCAGTCAGTCTGGCATTCCTTGGCAAAAAGACTCTGATTGTAGGTATGGATATCCGCAAG
>NZ_JBBKBS010000060.1:0-940 GCF_037890285.1 Phocaeicola sp. HCN-40430 | reverse complement strand
TTTGCGGATATCCATACCTACAATCAGAGTCTTTTTGCCAAGGAATGCCAGACTGACTGCCAGATTTCCGGCTACAAAGGATTTTCCTTCACCGGGCTGGGTAGAGGAGACCATAATAACTTTTTCTCCGTTTTCCAGCATGAAAAGAAGGTTGGTACGGAGTCCGCGGAAGGTTTCTTCCATGATGTCGTTGTGGTTTTCGCGTACCACGATGGCACCCTGTGCCGGTTTCTGGCAGTGGGGAAGTTCGGCGATAAGAGGTACGGTAGTGAGTTTCTGTACATCTTCTCCGTTTTCGATTTTGTATTTTAATAAATCGATAAGGTAGATAAAACCGACGGGAATACCCAGACCTAAAATCAGAGCAGCCAATGCGATAATTTTCTTTTTAGGTGCCACCGGATATTTATCGGGTAATGCCTGTTCGATGATTCGTCCGTTGGTAGCAGTTGCAGCCAGGGTAATGGCATTTTCCTCGCGCTTCTGGAGCAGCATGATGTAGAGCTGTGCCTTGATTTCCTGCTGGCGGGAAATAGTGAGGAATTCTTTTTCCTGTTTGGGGGCATTACTGATGCGCTCTTCGAACTTGCTTGCCTGGCGGTCGAGGTTGCCCTTGGTGATGTGCAATCCTTCGAGTACACTAACAACAGTTGTCTGAACGCTGTGGCGCATGGCTTCGATGCCGGTCTTCATATTGATGACAGCCGGGTTGTTTTCGGATGAGGTACGGAGCAGACGCTTGCGTTCGATAATCATCGTGTTGTACTGGTCGATGACGCTGCTTAACTTCTGATCTTGTAGACCGACATTGGAAGGAATCACTTCGTCGGCATTGGCAGGATTATTGATATAGTCGCGCAAAAATTCTACTAAGCGGATCTGTGTCTGGTTCTCGATGCGGAGCTGTTCGTACTTGGAGTTTTCTTCCAAAGCTAATTTT
>NZ_JBBKBS010000059.1:0-944 GCF_037890285.1 Phocaeicola sp. HCN-40430 | reverse complement strand
CCGATTCCCGTGTTCCGCTGGGGACGCGGACAGAAGCTGACACAGAACCTGCTCTCGCTGCAGCTGCCGCTTTACGAAAGGATTATGGAAAAGGCTCCGGAAGGGCTGCATACGCTGGTGGCAAGCGGGGATGTGTATATCCGTGCGACGGAAGCGCTGCAGGAGATTCCGGATGCGGACGTGGTGTGCTACGGGCTGTGGGTGGACCCGCAGCTGGCAAAGAACCACGGGGTGTTCGTTTCCTCGAGAAAGGAACCGGACCGCCTGGACTTCATGCTGCAGAAGCCGAGCGTGGAGGAGCTGGGAGGACTGATGAAGGATTATCTGTTCCTGATGGACATCGGTATCTGGCTGCTGAGCGACCGGGCTGTGGAACTGATGGTGAAGCGTTCGGAAAAGGATGGAAAGATTGGATTTTATGATATGTACTCGGACTTCGGACCGGCACTGGGGGCGCATCCGCGTCTGCACGACGAGGAACTGGCGCAGCTGAAGGTGGCGATTCTGCCGCTGCCGGGCGGGGAGTTCCACCATTATGGTACGAGCCGGGAGATGATCTCCTCTACCCTGGCCGTGCAGAACTGTGTGATGGACCAGCGGGCGATTATGCATCATAAGGTGAAACCGCATCCGGCTATCTTCGTGCAGAACGCGAAGGTGGAATGCGGGCTGACTGCGGAGAATGCGGAGGTGTGGATCGAGAACAGCCACGTGGGTAAGGAATGGAAGCTGAACAGCCGCAACATCATTACCGGTGTGCCCTGCAACGCATGGAAGATGGAGGTGCCCGAAGGGGTCTGCATCGATGTGGTGCCGATGGGTGAACGGGGGTTTGTGGCTAGACCGTACGGATTCAACGATGCGTTCAAGGGGGCGCTGGACAAGGTGGGTACGCTGTATCAGGGTGTACCGGCTGCGGAATGGCTGAAGGCTCGCGGAATGAA
>NZ_JBBKBS010000058.1:0-1044 GCF_037890285.1 Phocaeicola sp. HCN-40430 | reverse complement strand
CTGTCTGACCTGTCTGGAAACGGCGGCGAACCCGTATGTGACGGTGCTCGGAGACCCGGAAGGGAGTGAGCGGAGACTGAACCTGGCGCAGTCGTTCAACGGACTGGGGTGGATCTGCGGACCGCTCGTGGGGGGATTCTTCCTCTTTGCGGGAGGCGGGGACGTGAGTACGCCGTATGCCATCATCGGGTGTATCGTGCTGGTGGTGGCGCTGGTCTTTGCACGGGTGAAGCTGCCGGAAATCGGGGACTCTCCTGCCCCGGAGATGCAGAAGGAGAGCACGGGCAGCAGAGGGTTGTGGAAGGAAGGTACGTTTACCTTCGGTCTGGTGGCGCTCTTCCTGTATGTGGCGGCGCAGACGGGTATCAACAGTTTCTTCATCAACTACGCCACGGAGACGGCGGGAATTTCGGCGCACGAGGCGTCGGTATGGCTGTCGTTCGGGGGTATGGGACTCTTCATGGCGGGACGCATGGGGGGAAGCTGGCTGATGCGCTCGGTAAGGGCGGAAAAGGTGCTGACGGCATGTGCCGTGGGGGCGGTGGCAAGTATGGCTGCCGTGATTCTGCTGCCGGGAAAGGCGGGATGGTACGGACTGCTGTGCTGTTTCCTGTGCGAGTCGATCATGTTCCCCACTATCTTTGCACTGGCACTGAGAAAGACGGGAAGCAATACCAAGAGGGCGTCGTCGTTCCTCATCATGTCGATTGTGGGCGGGGCCATCGCTCCAATTCTGATGGGGGCCATCGCGGATGCCAGCTCCATGGCGGCAGGATTCTCCGTGCCGCTGGTATGCTTTGTTGTGATTGCGGTGTATGCGTATAGATATAAGGCGATAAGTTTGTGAGTTTTTGAGTTTGTGAGTTTGTGAATTCATAACCAACTTAAAAACTTACAAACTCAAAAACTTAAACTTAAAAACTTAAAAACTTAAAAACTTAAAAACTTAAAAACTAAAAAAACACAATGAGAAAAGTAGCTTTGATTACCGGTATTACCGGACAGGACGGTTCTTATCTGGCCGAATTCCTGATTGAGAAAGGG
>NZ_JBBKBS010000057.1:0-1037 GCF_037890285.1 Phocaeicola sp. HCN-40430 | reverse complement strand
GCATCGGTGGTCAGGTCGGTGAGTCCGGACTTCTGCTTGAAATCTGCCAACTGGCTTTCGGTAGAGCCGAGTTCGCGGTTGATAATGGCAATACGATCTTCGATAAAGTCGGCTGTTTTTTCTGCTACTTCATTTTTCTCGTCGTTGGCATCCTGATTGTAGAAAGCTACCAAAGTATTGATAAAGTCGACCGCACGCTGCTTGCTGCTGTTCTGTACTGCAACCTGTGCAATGGTAGTGGTCTTGGAAGTGGGTTCTACACTGAGTGCTCCTGCATAGTTTTGGGCTACGGCTGTAGGAGAGGCAATAAAGGTAACGAGATGGATGTTTTTCATCGGGTTTTCTGATGCCTTCATTAAAGCCAAGATGCTGTCGTTGGGAGTAAAACTGAATACACCTACGGGAGTAGGCAATACGGCTGGAAGAGTTTCGAATGTTTTTTCTTCCTCTATTTCTTCTTCGTTGAGTATGTATTTTGCCTGTACACTGAGTTTTCCTTCCGGAGTATAAATCATTTTCAGCTTGGCTCCTCCTTCTAATTTTTCGGCTTCTTCAGGGGTAAGATATACTTGTACGGGAGCATTTTTGTACAGAGGTGTGTTGTAGCCGAAGGTGCGGTCTTTTGAGGTGGAAATGTACAGTCCCAAATGGGTTACGACTTTACGAATGAGGGTGCGTGACTTGAGAATTTCCACTTCATTGTCGAAACTGTTGGTCATGGAGAGTCCTCCCATTCCTTGTAAGGCTTCGATAGCTCCATTTGCTGCTTTCATGGCGTTGGTACGCGGATCGTCTTCTTTTATTAATACGGCTGCACTGACATTGTAAACGGGTGTCTGGAAACGCATGTATACAAAGGCTGCGCCTAAGCAGATAATGACACTGGCTACAAACCAGGGCCAGTAGATGAGGTATTTGAAAATCAGACGATAGAGATTGAAATCTTCCTCTTTCTGTTCCGGTGTATCGAATTGGTTGTTTTCGTTCATAAGATTGGTTTAAGTTTTTGAGTTTTTAAGTTTTTAAGTTTGCTTGTG
>NZ_JBBKBS010000056.1:0-1069 GCF_037890285.1 Phocaeicola sp. HCN-40430 | reverse complement strand
TCCTTTCTCAATCAGGAATTCGGCCAGATAAGAACCGTCCTGTCCGGTAATACCGGTAATCAAAGCTACTTTTCTCATTGTGTTTTTTTAGTTTTTAAGTTTTTAAGTTTTTGAGTTTTTGAGTTTTTAAGTTTTTAAGTTTTTAAGTTTTTAAGTTTTTAAGTTTTTGAGTTTTTAAGTTTTTAAGTTTTTAAGTTGGTTATGAATTCACAAACTCACAAACTCAAAAACTCACAAACTTATCGCCTTATATCTATACGCATACACCGCAATCACAACAAAGCATACCAGCGGAACGGTAAATCCTGCCGCCATGGAGCTGGTATCCGCGATGGCCCCCATCAGAATTGGAGCGATGGCCCCGCCCACAATCGACATGATGAGGAACGACGACGCCCTCTTGGTATCGCTTCCCGTCTTTCTCAGCGCCAGCGCAAAGATAGTAGGAAACATGATCGACTCGCACAGGAAACAGCACAGCAGCCCGTACCATCCCGCCTTTCCCGGCAGCAGAATCACGGCAGCCATACTTGCCACCGCCCCCACGGCACATGCCGTCAGCACCTTTTCCGCCCTTACCGAGCGCATCAGCCAGCTTCCTCCCATGCGTCCCGCCATGAAGAGTCCCATGCCCCCGAACGACAGCCATACCGACGCCTCGTGCGCCGAAATTCCCGCCGTTTCCGTGGCATAGTTGATGAAGAAACTGTTGATACCCGTCTGCGCCGCCACATACAGGAAGAGCGCCACCAGACCGAAGGTAAACGTACTTTCCTTCCACAGCCCTCTGTTTTCCGTGCTTTCCATCTGCATATCCGGGGCAGGAGAGTCCCCGATTTCCGGCAGCTTCACCCGTGCAAAGACCAGCGCCACCACCAGCACGATACACCCGATGATGGCATAGGGCGTACTCACGTCCCCGCCTCCCGCAAAGAGGAAGAATCCCCCCACGAGCGGTCCGCAAATCCATCCCAGTCCGTTGAACGACTGCGCCAGGTTCAGTCTCCGCTCACTCCCTTCCGGGTCTCCGAGCACCGTCACATACGGGTTCGCCGCCGTTTCCAGGCAA
>NZ_JBBKBS010000055.1:0-1181 GCF_037890285.1 Phocaeicola sp. HCN-40430 | reverse complement strand
GGTTTATTTATTGTTTTATCTAAGTTTATACGTATAATTTCTGTCTTGTTCTTGGTTTATATTGCTATTACCCCGTAAGTATACTTTTAATTCTTTAGCAGTTGAGGATAATACTGTTTGGTAATTACTTTCTCCATAATAGTTAATAGTTTTAATACTAAATGATATATAAAGATAAAGGATGCAAATATTTGATAGAACTGAAGATGAACGTCTATATTGGGTATAATATATTGATATAGCTATTATTGCATAAATTACAATGTATTCAACCACTCTTCTAATTAGTTCAACATTGTATGATGCAATGACTAATAAGACATATACATAATACATCTTAAAAATTTGTTCATGTGTCTTTTCTTTCTTATAAGGATATTTCATGTATCCATAGTATGGTATATATAAAATAAGCATGTATAAAAGAACTCCTAGTCCTGTGTTGTTTTGTACAATTGTTTCATGTTCTATATTTTGATCTCTATAATTTATAAGATCAGATAAAAATATAAATATATGATTAATGATTCCTGTTATTGTTAATAAAGAGATTAATAGTAATAAAATAAAACCTTTATTAACAGGTATATTAATTTTATGTATATGCCTTATTAAAGGATAGAAGGCTATTGTAAATAATGCAGATTTATGGAATAAAGAAGCAATTATAATTATAAAAATAAATTGAAAAAACTTTCCTTTTTCGATATATTTATGTATTGAATAAATAAATAATGACATTGCCAATGCTTGTCTTATAATATTATCAAACCTATTGATGTATCCTAATATAATAAAGATGAAAGTTCCGAATATGATGATATTTTCTCTTTTAAGTTCTTTATAAATAGATGAATAGATAAATAGAGCACATAAGGCAAATAATATAATCCAACCATTAGGAATATAACTAAATAAAATATTTAGTCCGATATATCCTATTTCAAAATGTTGTATAATAAATGGAATACTTTTATATCCAAAATCTCTAATATCTAAGAAGGCTTCTAAATACATAGAATAATCAGAAACTAAATCGTATCTGAACATACCAAGGAGTGTAATAATGGCAAATGGTATGAATTTGTATTTAGATTTTCTAAAAAGGAAACAGAGTAAAGGTAAAATAAATATATATAGTAGCCAGCAACTCATTATAGTAATATTAATAAATATTAATT
>NZ_JBBKBS010000054.1:0-1311 GCF_037890285.1 Phocaeicola sp. HCN-40430 | reverse complement strand
CACTACTGTCCACTAAAAATGGACAAGGTTAAAAATTAAATAAATTCGGTTCACTTGAATCATATCGGTCTTTGACATTTTTGAAATTCGATTTGTCAAACAAGTCACTGAGATGTGTTTTGTCAGTCAGAGAAATTCCGAGTATTTGGAGAACTTCATAGATGCTGCGTTCTAATTTCATATCGTGTTGGACTATTGCTACTAAGCAGTAAGTGATTATCGCACAATAGATTTGTATGCGTACAGCGTTTTCCGATGTTCCCCAGAACTTCTTAATCCTGAGGTGTTGTTTTATCCATTTGAAGAACAGTTCAACACTCCATCTATTTCGATAAAGCGATGATATAAACTCTGCAGATGCGTCAAGATTATTTGTCAGGAAGATGTATCGTGTACCGTCTTCAGGATTTTCAATGATGAGTTTTCTAAGTTCCTCAGGGTAATCCTTAGAACTTTTATAAACCGTAAAGCATCCGATTGCATCCGACACTACACCTTCCGGCAATCTTCGTTTCCAGGTTTTAGGCTTGATCCGTACATTTGTTTTGGCTCGTACAATGAAGAAAGCACCTATACGATTTATCGTATTAAGGTTGCTGAAATCGTTATAGCCTCGGTCGAATATATAATGCGCTCCTGATTCATATGGAATCTCAGGCATAGCCTTTGAATCGTGAATATTGGCAGGTGTAATATGCACAAAAGCAGGTACTTCCGCTTCAATATCGTAGAGCGTATGCAACTTTATTCCGCCTTTATGTTTGCGAAATTTAGCCCACTCAAACACTGACAGGCACAGATCAATCGTTGTAGAGTCAAATGCATAAACATGACCGTCAAGTTCGAATATTTTATTGATTCTACGCTTGCGGGCCTCGGCAATCATGAATGTTGCGTACTCTTCGAAGATGCGGTAGTTACGTTGCTCATTAGCCTTACTAAGATTGCTCCGAGTTACAGACTTCCCGATTCCGAGATGGTAAAGTTTTCCAGCATGAGCTTCCATAGCCACAATCAAATCTCTGAGACTCTCTCGATTGGATAGCTGACCGAACATCATCGTAAGTAGTTGATTCCAACAGGTATAGCTCTTGATATATTTGTCGCCTTCATACTTCTTTATGAGATAGTTGAAGTGATTACGATCAAGAAATCGGGTTAATTGAGCAAAAACGAACTTGTCTTTATGCATAACGGTCTGATTAATACCGCAAAAGTAAATTCAAATCCGTTGACTCCCAAAACACTTATAACAAATTGAATTTCAATTATTTCAAAGAACTTCTATGATTTTTTAGTGGACACTAATGA
>NZ_JBBKBS010000053.1:0-1370 GCF_037890285.1 Phocaeicola sp. HCN-40430 | reverse complement strand
GACACTGTCCAAAATTTTGTGTAAATGGAAACAGGATTCAGTTGTAAGTTTGTTCTTATATCTGGATTCTGTTTTCAAACATAAGCATAAATTGATTCATAATCAAGCCCCAGTTATGAATCGGCTGTGTCCATTTCTTCTCAATCTCCATAAGCGAAAGATAAACGGTCTTTTTTACAGCATCATCCGAAGGGAATGAAAGCTTTGATTTGGTGTACTTTCTGATTTTTCCGTTTAGATTCTCAATGAGATTAGTTGTGTAGATTATTTTTCTGATTTCCAGCGGGAACTGGAAGAAAACAGTCAGGTCATCCCAGTTGTTCCTCCATGAAAGTATAGCGTAAGGATACTTTCCTCCCCATTTCCTTTCCAGATTGTCAAGCTCTGCAGCAGCAACCTCTTTGTTAGGTGCATTATAGATATTCTTCATATCCGCCGTAAACTCTTTCTTATCCTTATAAACGACATATTTACAGGAGTTTCTGATCTGATGTACCACACAAATCTGAGTGGATGACTGAGGGAATACGGTGCGGATGGTATCCGTAAATCCATTCAGATTGTCGGTACAGGTAATCAGGATGTCCTGCACTCCACGGGCTTTTAGATCGGTCAGGACACCCATCCAGAAAGAAGAACTTTCCGATTTGCCAACCCACATGCCAAGGACTTCCTTCAGGCCGTTCTGTTTCAGTCCGACGCAAAGGTAAACGGTCTTGTTTATGATCTTGCCATTATCCCGTACTTTGAAAACAATACCGTCCATCCAGACAATGAGGTAAACAGGATCAAGGGGGCGGTTCTGCCATTCCTGGGCAGCCTGATTGACTTTGTTGGTAATGATGGAAATGGCCGATGTAGAGAGCTCTATTTCATAAATCTCACGCATCTCTTCCTCTATGTCAGAAACGCTCATTCCTTTGGCATATAGGGAGATAACGAGCTTTTCTATAGAAAGTCCACGACTTTCATGTTTGGGCACTGCTATTGGCTCAAACTGGCCGTTACGGTCACGTGGAATAGAAATGACAGACTCTCCATGTTCAGTCTGGATTTTCTTCGGATAACTACCATTCCGGGAGTTGCCGGTATTGTTCCCTGTCACAGAATTCTTTTCATAGCCCAAATGGGCATCCATTTCGCCTTCAAGCATCTTCTCCAGCACCTGGGCATGCAATTGTTTCAGAAACTTGCTCACATCCGCTTCTGTCTTGAACTGGCTAAGGAACTCCTTACTTAACACCTCATCAGGCACTACTTGATTCTTTTCTTTCATAATCTTCTTCATTTTGCAAATCTATAAAATAAAAAATACGAGACTCAAACTTGAATCCCGTATTTTCCATTTACACAAAATATTTTATAGTGCC
>NZ_JBBKBS010000052.1:0-1423 GCF_037890285.1 Phocaeicola sp. HCN-40430 | reverse complement strand
CATATTTCTACGGTAGATTTTGTTCTTCAGTATCTTACTAATACACCTAAATATTTACAACGTTTCAAATATACCAGTTGCTGTGATGAAATTATTTTTCAGACTCTTCTCTATCCTCATATCAAAGAACTTAATATTATAACCGACGATTGTCTCAGATATATAGATTGGCACCCTAAAAGGAAGTATAAAGGAAAACTACCTCTTATCCTTAATGAGGAGGATTTCGTAAATATTGCTCGCAGTAAATCTCTATTCTGCAGAAAAATAGAACCCAAAGAATCAGAAAGACTATTAAATAAAATAGAACAAGAACTTATTAATATACCTTTTATAAATAATCAATTATGAACTATCTCATCTGTCAAGACTGGTGGAATACTAGTAATAATCACGCAGGAATGAAATATCTATGCCTTTATCTAGAAAAAAAGTACCCTAATGAATTTAAAGCTATCATTATCACCCAACTCAAACAAAAATATGGAAAAAACAAGTTGATTAATAAAATAAAATCACTTCAATTTGAATTTTCCCAAAAAAAGAAAAATAAACAAACTGCTCAAGAACTTATTACAAAATTAAGTTCCAATGATAAAATTTTTCTCATGGAATATTTTGATCCAGGAGTAAATCAATATCTCATAGCAAAAATTATAAGAAAAAGACTCCCCAATATTACAATATACGGAATGTCTCACCTAGTCCCTTCAAAATTAGAAAAAGCTTTTTCTAACCATAAACTTCAAAAATGGCAAAACACTGTCAATAAAATTATCACATTAGGCAGCTCTCTTTCAGACTATTACATATCAAAAGGGGTTCCTAAAGAAAAACTTATAACCACTTTCCATTATGTAGATCAATTTTATATCAATCCTCAAATAGAGAAACATTTTGATTTTTCAGTTTTAGTAATGGGAAACCAAATGAGAGATATTAAACTCTTAACAGAAATTGTAGAATGCAACCCCAATATTAAATTTATAATCTGCCAAGGAGGACTTGATTTAAGTTCTTTATTTTCATCCTCAAATGTGAAGTTAGTACCTTTTATTTCTGAAATAGAATTACGTGAACTTATGAAACAAGCTGATGTTTCATTAAATGTAATGTATGACACCATAGGAAGTAATGTCATTGTTACTTCAATGGGAATGGGATTAGCTATGATATGTAGCAATGTTGGTTCTATTAAAGATTATTGTGACACAAACAATACTATTTTTTGTTTAACTCTTAATGATTTTAATAATGCAATTCAAACATTAAAAAATAATTCCAATTTACTTTTCTCTTTAAAAGAATCAGCCAAAAATAAAGCATTAAATTTTACTATAGAAAATTTTTATTCTGACATTAAAAGTAAACTATCCATTTAAAAAACATCTTATAAAATCCCCCCAATAATAGTAAGCGTCCC
>NZ_JBBKBS010000051.1:0-1483 GCF_037890285.1 Phocaeicola sp. HCN-40430 | reverse complement strand
ATTAAATAGCGGTATCTTTCGAGGTGCTGCTATTTTTGTTCAATTAATTTTCAGATTCACATTGATAACCTATATATTTGTGTTTATGTTTAACTTTAAAATATTGATAACTATGGGTAAACCTATCAAGATGGGAAATGACGAGTTTATTCTCTATGTAAGGAAACACAATGAGAGTAAGCATGATACGAAGAAATTAGGAGAACTAATTTGCAAATGGTTAAAAGAGCACGCTGGGCTTGAAGAAAAAGACATTGAATACGATGTCAAGTGTTTGTGGGGTGAGCAAGCTGACAACGTTGCCTCGGATAAACTCCCTAAAACAGCAAGCCAATTCGTTTTTGACCGAGACTATCTTCCTGCCTTATACGACTATCTCGATACCTTATAATTATAGTAAAAACACGAATATTTTCTTTTTTACTATTCGTTATTTTACTATATTTGCATCGTAATTAAGTCATAAACGCTATGAGCTACAAATCAGTTAAAGACGTTGTAACGCTGCTTACTGAAAATGGCTTTTGGTTCGTGAGGCAAAAAGGCAGTCACATGGTTTATACTGACGGTAGTCATGTGGTAATTGTCCCCGACCACGGCAAGAAAGGCGTTGAGAAAGGCACTTATTACAACATTCTGAGGCAAGCGGGGCTAAAATAGCCCCCGCCTCTTTTGTTAAACGATAAAAAGGAGGTCAGTATGAAAACCGTAGAAGTGATTGTAGAACATGCAGGAAATAATCTTAGTGCCTATATTGAAGGTGCTCCGGTAATGACTGTTGGCAACGATGTAAAGGAGATCGAGAAGAACATGAAGGAAGCTGTTGAGCTTTACTTGGAATCATGTCAGGAGATGAACATCACTCCAGTGGAAGTTTTGCAGGGAGAGTTCTCCTTAAAATTCAAGATAGATGCTGCCACTTTTATCAACTATTACAGCAGTATCTTTACCAAAGCCGCTTTGAGCCGGATTACCGGAATCAATGAACGCCAGTTGTGGCACTATGCGGCTGGAGTACACAAACCACGCAAACAGCAGTTGGAGAAGATTCAAAAAGGAATTAATGCGCTGACAGAGGAACTGGCAGCTATAAATTTGTTGTGATTATGGATAAGAAGTATCAGGTTTTTGTCAGTTCAACATACGAGGATTTGCAGGAAGAGCGCAAGAAAGTAATGGAAGCTCTTTTACAGATGAATTGTTTTCCTGTTGGCATGGAATATTTCAATGCTTCTGATGATTCTCAATGGGAGGTTATTAAAAGCCTTATTAGAGAATGTGATTATTATGTTTTAATAGTTGCTGGAAGATATGGATCCATTGAAGAAGAATCCGGGAAAAGCTATACTCAAAAAGAATTTGAATATGCCGTTGAACAAGGAGTTCCAGTAATATCATTCGTGCATAAACATCCAGAATCACTTCCAGGGACAAAAATAGAGCAAGATCCATTAAAACATGAAAAACTGGATATATTTAAAGA
>NZ_JBBKBS010000050.1:0-1503 GCF_037890285.1 Phocaeicola sp. HCN-40430 | reverse complement strand
CAGCATCCGAAGCTTTCGGTGTATGAGGACCAGATTGTGTGGGGAAGAAGCCCGGTGCGTGTGGATCTGGCAGGGGGGTGGACGGATACCCCGCCTTATAGTCTGATGGAGGGGGGTAATGTGGTGAACATTGCCATCGAACTGAACGGGCAGCCTCCTTTGCAGGTGTATGTGAAGCCGTCGAAGGAATACAAGGTGATTCTGCGCTCCATCGACCTGGGGGCCATGGAGGTGGTATCGACTTATGAGGAGCTGCATGCGTTTAATAAGGTGGGCTCGCCTTTCTCTATTCCGAAGGCGGCGCTGGTGCTGGCGGGATTCCACCCGGATTTCAATACGGAGTGTTATGCTTCGCTGGAGGAACAGCTCAAGGCGTTCGGTGCGGGTATCGAGGTGACACTGCTTTCGGCTATTCCGGCGGGTTCGGGACTGGGTACAAGTTCGATTCTGGCGGCTACGGTGCTGGGAGCGGTGAATGATTTCTGTGGTCTGAACTGGGACAAGCAGGAGATTGGAAGCCGTACGCTGATTCTGGAGCAGCTGCTTACCACAGGGGGAGGATGGCAGGACCAGTACGGCGGTGTGCTGCAGGGTGTGAAGATGCTGCAGACGAAGGCGGGATGGAACCAGGAGCCGATGGTGAGATGGCTGCCCGACTATCTGTTTACGGGAAGCGAGTACCGCAAGTGTCATCTGCTGTATTATACGGGGATTACGCGTACGGCGAAGGGGATTCTGGCGGAGATTGTACGGGGAATGTTCCTGAACTCGTCGAAGCACCTGGAGCTGCTGGGTGAGATGAAGGGGCATGCCGTGGATATGTATGACGCAATCCTGAGAAATGACTTTACCGCAATGGGACGTCTGGTGCGCAAGACGTGGAAGCAGAACCAGCTGCTGGATGAGGGTACGAACCCGCCGGCGGTGCAGGCGCTCACGGAACTGGTGGACGACCTGTGTCTGGGTTACAAGCTGCCGGGAGCAGGGGGCGGAGGCTATCTGTACATGGTGGCCAAGGATCCGGAAGCGGCGGCGAGAATACAACTGATTTTGAATGAGAACAGACCGAACGACAGGGCGCGTTTCGTGGAGATGAGCCTCTCGGAAAAGGGTCTTGAAATAAGCAGAAGCTGATATGGAAAGAAACGGTCTGGTGAGTACGAAGGAGGGACGGAGTTTCCTCCTTCCGTTTATTCTGATTACAAGCCTCTTCTTTCTGTGGGGCTTTGCACACAGTATTCTGGATGTGCTGAACAAGCATTTCCAGGATACGATGGAGATTACAAGGACACGCTCGGCGCTGATTCAGGCCGTGGTGTACGGGGGGTATTTCATCATGGCGCTGCCGGCGGGGAACATCATCCGGCGTTTCGGATACCGCGCGGGGGTGCTGACGGGACTCGTGCTGTACGGCGTGGGGGCGCTGCTCTTCATTCCGGGGGGAAGGATAGGCTCGTTCGAGTTCTTCCTGTTCTCGCTCTTTGTGATAGGGTGCGGACTGAC
>NZ_JBBKBS010000049.1:0-1575 GCF_037890285.1 Phocaeicola sp. HCN-40430 | reverse complement strand
AAATAAACAGAACACATAAGAAAAAATCAAACCGATTTTGAAAAATCCCCATTTATCTGTAATTTCCCCTCTTCATACAATGATCATTGAGTAGAACATATCCCAAAGTTGTTATATACATAAAACGAACCTTATTATATACCCTAC
Organism: Phocaeicola sp. HCN-40430; assembly: GCF_037890285.1. Taxonomy (NCBI): domain Bacteria; kingdom Pseudomonadati; phylum Bacteroidota; class Bacteroidia; order Bacteroidales; family Bacteroidaceae; genus Phocaeicola; species Phocaeicola sp. HCN-40430. The sequence goes on along the minus strand of NZ_JBBKBS010000049.1, from coordinate 1,428 downwards.
AATGAAAAATAAACTAATTTTATTAAGCATGACAGGGCTATCATTAATGCCCAATACTCTTTCTGCAAAACAACCCACCAATATCATCCTCATCAATCTAGACGATGTTGGTAACGGCGACTTCTCCTTCCGAGGAGCACTCGGATATCAAACACCTAACATAGACCGCATGGCAGCCGAAGGAATGGTACTAAACAACTTTTATGCCGTACAACCCATCAGCGGAGCCTCCCGAGCAGGCCTTATGACCGGATGCTATCCCAATCGTATTGGTTTCGCTTATGCTTTGAATCCCCATTCCCCCTATGGAATCAATGAAAAAGAAGAAACCATTGCCGAACTGCTACGAGACAAAGGATATGCTACTGCCATCTTTGGAAAATGGCATCTTGGCGATGAAAAAAAATTCCTTCCCCTCCAACATGGATTCGACGAATACTATGGCCTTCCCTATTCCAATGACATGTGGCCCAATCACCCTCAATATAAATTCCCAGATTTACCACTCATCAAGGGAAATGATGTAATCGGATACAATACCGACCAAAGTCGCTTGACTACCGACTACACCCAATATGCAACCGACTTTATTAAAAGGAATGCTCATCAGAAGCCTTTCTTCCTCTATTTGGCTCATTCCATGCCCCATGTGCCACTGGCTGTATCCGATAAATTCAAAGGAAAAAGCAAACAAGGACTATACGGTGATGTAATGATGGAACTGGACTGGAGCATAGGAGAAGTTCTAAAAACCATCCGGGAAGAAGGCATCGAAGAAAATACTCTTGTGATTCTGACATCCGATAACGGACCATGGGCCAACTATGGAAATCATGCCGGTTCATCGGGCGGACTACGGGAAGCAAAAGCCAATACCTTTAACGGCGGAGTACGCGTACCCTGCCTCTGCTACTGGAAAGGCACTATCCAACCCGCCTCAGTATCCAACAGCCTGTATTCCAACATCGATATTCTCCCCACTTTGGTAGAAGTAGCCGAAGCCCAACTTCCCAAACAAAAGATAGATGGAGTAAGCATGCTTCCTACACTGACTACCGATCCTCAATGGGCTGGGCGTAAATATCTCTGTTTCTATTACCATAAAAACTCTCTTGAGGGTATCACCGACGGAAAATATAAATTAGTTTTCCCCCATAAATATGTATCTTACGATAATCAAGTACCAGGAAACGACGGAAAACCCGGTCCACTGGGAGAAGGTGAGGTAACCACTTGCGAACTGTATGATTTACGAAGAGATATGGGCGAAAGAGTCAACGTAATCAGCCTCTATCCTGAAGAAGTTGAAAAACTGAAAAAAGAAGCAGATTTCTGGAGAGAAGAACTGGGAGACGACTTGACCGGACATCCAGGAAAAGCAAGAAGAGAAGCTGGAAAGGCCGAAGATTAATAACCTTACAGAATTTT
>NZ_JBBKBS010000048.1:0-1625 GCF_037890285.1 Phocaeicola sp. HCN-40430 | reverse complement strand
TATGAAGTACACGGAATTTTGAGACGCTCGTCGTCTTTCAACACCGCGCGTATCGAACATCTGTATCTGGATGAATGGGTGCGTGACATGAAGCAGAAGAGACTGGTGAACCTCCACTGGGGGGATATGACAGACAGCAGCTCGCTCATCCGTATCATCAGTGACGTGCATCCGACTGAAATATACAACCTGGCGGCACAGAGCCACGTGAAGGTGTCGTTCGACGTGCCGGAGTATACGGCGGAAGCGGATGCCATCGGTACACTGCGTCTGCTCGAGGCGGTGAGAATCTGCGGACTGGAAAAGACCTGCCGCATCTATCAGGCATCGACTTCGGAACTCTTCGGTAAGGTGCAGGAAGTGCCGCAGAAGGAAACTACTCCGTTCTATCCGCGCTCTCCGTATGGTGTGGCCAAGCAGTACGGATTCTGGATTACAAAGAACTACCGTGAAAGTTACGGAATGTTTGCGGTGAACGGTATTCTTTTCAACCACGAATCGGAACGCCGCGGGGAGACTTTCGTGACACGTAAGATTACGTTGGCGGCAGCACGTATCAAACAGGGATATCAGGACAAGCTGTATCTGGGTAACCTGGATTCGTTGCGCGACTGGGGATATGCGAAGGATTACGTGGAGTGTATGTGGATGATTCTGCAGCATGATACTCCGGAGGACTTCGTGATTGCTACAGGGGAAATGCATACTGTACGTGAGTTTGCCACACTGGCTTTCGCGAAGCTGGGCATCGAACTGAAATGGGAAGGTGCAGGCGTGAACGAGAAGGGTATCGATACGGCTACCGGAAAGGTGCTGGTGGAAGTGGATCCGAAGTATTTCCGTCCGTGTGAGGTGGACCAGCTGCTGGGTGACCCGACAAAGGCAAAGACGCTGCTGGGATGGAACCCGACAAAGACTTCGTTCGAGGAGCTGGTGAGCATCATGGTGGAACATGACATGAAGTTCGTGAAGAAACTGCACCTGAAGGCGCAACTGGACAGGGAGGAATAAGGAATGCTGGACAAATCGGCTAAGATATATGTGGCGGGGCACAACGGACTGGTGGGCTCTGCCATCTGGAACAACCTCTTGCAGAGGGGGTATACCAATCTGGTGGGGCGTTCGCACAGTGAACTGGACCTGCTGGATGCGGTAGCGGTAAGGGAGTTTTTCGACAAAGAACAGCCGGATGCGGTGGTGCTGGCGGCTGCGCATGTGGGGGGCATCATGGCCAACCTGCAGTACAGGGCGGACTTTATCTACCGGAACCTGCAGATTCAGCAGAACGTAATCGGCGAGAGTTTCCGTCACGGGGTGAAGAAGCTGCTCTTCCTGGGAAGTACGTGTATCTACCCGAGGGAGGCACCGCAGCCCATGAAGGAGGAGGTGCTGCTGACTTCGCCGCTGGAGTATACCAACGAACCGTATGCGATTGCGAAGATTGCGGGACTGAAGATGTGCGAGAGCTTCAACCTGCAGTATGGCACGAACTACATCGCGGTGATGCCTACGAACCTGTACGGTCCGAACGATAACTTCCACCTGGAGAACAGCCACGTGCTGCCGGCCATGATAAGAAAGATTCATCTGGCGAAGTGTCTGAACGAGGGGGACTGGAATGCGGT
>NZ_JBBKBS010000047.1:0-2669 GCF_037890285.1 Phocaeicola sp. HCN-40430 | reverse complement strand
CAGATCGAAGAATCCATGAAAAGACTCAACCAGAGCATCGAGAAGGTCAGCAGGGAATACATCTGCCAGCTTGAAGCCCTCAAGGCACAGACCGAAGCACTGCAAAAACAGGCCGAACAGATGCAGCACGCACAGCAGGCCTACCGCGAAGTAAGCGACAAGATAGAAGCCATAGACCGCCAGTATACGCGCATCATGGAAGTCATGAACATTCAAAAGAAGTAACAAATGGCCACTTCCAACCTGCCACCCAGACAGAGGATGATCAACCTCATCTATATCATCCTGCTCGCCATGATGGCCATCAACGTATCCGGCGACGTCATGCAGGGATTCTCCGTACTGAGCAGCAGCACACAGCAGCAGAACGGAAGCCTGACACAGCTCAACCGCACGCTTCAGCAGGAGTGTACACAGGAGAAGGCAGCGGCCGACAGCATCCGGCTGCTTCTCGACGAGTATACCGCACTCACCGCCCGGCTGCGTGAAAAGATTGCCGGAAATGCGGACAAGGACGACTATACACCCGGAAAGCTCATCAAGGCGGAAGACATGAAGGCAGTACCCTTCGTCATGCTCGCCCCCACACAGAACTACGGAAAGGAACTGAGAAAAAAGACCGGAGAACTGCGTGAGGCACTCGGGAAATACCTCAATACCCCCGAAGAGAAGGAACTGCTGCAGACCTTCCTACGGACAGGAGAGGAGAACACATTCACCTGGGAAAGGAAAACCTTCTCCGTCATGCCCGCCATCGGAGGAGTCATCCTCCTGCAGAAAATGGAAGAGAACGCACTCTTCTGTGCCCATCTCGCACTCCGGAACCTGAAGGAAAGAAAAAAGACACAGACTGAAAAACAGAAAAACGAAGACAATAAAGACATACCCTCTGCCGTGATTGTACCTGCCGAGAGAAACATCCTCTATGCCGGGATAGACAATCCGCTCGAGGTATTCACCCTGCAAGACGGAAGCGGAGCCCTCCGCCTCGCCACCGACAACGGAAAGATCCTACGGAAAGACGGAAAATGGTACCTCACCGCTGCACGCACCGGAAAGGCACGTGTCACCCTGATGCAGGGAGAGAAAGAGACCGGGCAGGCAGAATTCAGAATCAGGGAAATACCCGAACCCGAGGCGGCCATCCGGTACACCCTGCAGGGAAAGAGCTACTGGTACAAGGGAAGAACACCCGTCCGCAAGGAATACCTGGCCGCCATGGATGCGCTGGAGGTGGCATACTCCGGAGAGAACGGGAAGATTCCCTTCACCGTCGTACGCTTCTCCACCCTCTTCATCGGGCAGGACAAGCACGTCACCACACTCGAAAGCAACGGAAAGAACTTCTCACGCGAACAGGTGGAGCACATACGGAAACTGAAGGAGGGAGACAAGTTCTACCTCACTTCCATTCTCGTCAAGGCGCCCGACGGAACCACACGCGAAGTTGAACCCATGGACATTATCATTATCTAAATATGAGACAGATTATCACCGCAGCCCTTCTGGCTGCCACAGGCCTTACAGCCACTGCCGCCGGACAGCCTGAAAAGGAAAACGGAGAACAGTACGTCTATACCGCCGAAAGGGGAAGCAACTTCTTCCTCGGAGCCGGCGGAGGATGGGGATTCCGCCTCGCCTCACAGGACTTCAAATACAGCAGGATGGGATTCGGAGGACAGGCTTCCTACCGCGCCTCCTTCTTTGCCGGCAAGTGGCTCAGCCCCTTCTGGGCACTGCAGCTTCATGCCACACAGAGCAGAGTACCCCATTTCGACCGGACCGTGCAGTTCGTCACTGCCGAAGCGCTCTGGAACCTCTCCGACCGCTTCAGCACTTACCGCCCCGAACGCCGCTGGAGAACACTGGCGGGAGCCGGAGCCGGACTCGCATTCAATTCGGCGAACAAGGAGCGTCCCCTTGCATTCACCTTCTTTGCGAAGCAGGAATACCGCTTCTCCCCCTCCCTCAGCCTCTTTGCAGAAGCAAGGGGAAGGCTGACCGACGATGCACTCTTCTACAGCGGCGACACACCGGTCACTACCCTTTGGGAACTCAATGCAGGAATCACCTGGACCTTCAAGCCGCGGGCATACCGCGCCTACAGCCTCCGGGCCTACGAACCCTACATCGAGGAGATGAACCGCGAAATCAACCGAATGAAGGAGGAACTCCTCCGTCTCAAGGCGGAACAGGACTCCCTGAAGACGGAAAAGGAAGCCCCCGTCCTTACAGACAGGGAGGTAAAGATACTGCCCTCCGTCCGCAACAACATGCACATCGAGGTACGCTTCCCACGCTACAGCTTCTACCTCAGCGAGGCGGAAAAGGGAAACATCGCCAAGGTGGCAGAATGGGTGGAAAAGGAGAAGGACTTCCGGATATGCATCCTCCCTTTCAGCGACGAGACCAGCGACAAGGTGTTCGGAGAAAACCTGCGCAGGCAAAGGGCGGAAGCCATACTCGGAGAACTGACCGGAAAATCGAAGGTTGCCTCCGAAAAAATCCAGCTCATCGATACCTACAGGGAAGCCGGCAGCCGCAACGTGACGGACTGCAGCGCCCTTATTTTCTTTATTCCCAACGAAAAAAAATAAAAAAACTATATTTATGAAGATCAGACACATACTTTTCATTGCCGTTGCAGGCATCCTCCTGGCAGGATGTAC
>NZ_JBBKBS010000046.1:0-2751 GCF_037890285.1 Phocaeicola sp. HCN-40430 | reverse complement strand
AATTTGAATTTGGACCTATATCGGACATTTTGGGTTGTGATTTTTTGTTGTATATTTTGACTATATATGTTGTTTATTAGACTTTTTGATATTCAAATACTTAGATAGTTCTTGTATGTTTTTAATATATTTGATATTAGTATTATTAAAATAGTTATACCATTGATCCTTTCTTTCCTTGTTTATTGGCGTATAAAAGTCAATTAACGAAATTGATGTTTTATTTAATTTATCAGCTTGTGCTAATATAGTTGAGTTATATCCTATGTAAGTAGGAAAAAAATCTAATAATAGTTCCATAGGAATAAAATTTGGGATATGTGGCAATTCTTTTTCTTCTCTTATCTCGTCTGAAAAACGAGGATGACATTTACATATTATATGGTTTTTTCCTATCTTTTCAATTAGTAATTTTGTCTTATTTGTATATTCATTTATATCAACTTGTTTACTTGCAATTACAGAGCCAGTTAGAAGTAGTACACTGTTAGAAGTTATATTTAAATTAAGTTGTCTGTATAGTTTTTCGGATATTTTTTTTAAAGCTTGATAATCTATTGTAAAAGATTGTTCTTGAATTTTGTTTTTTTTGAAAAATGATTGAGATAGTTTAGGGAATATGACTTGATTTCCTCTATTTTGTATAATAACTTCTGTATTAAACAAGAATTTGTATTTTATCCATACATAATATCCCCAAATAGAATGAAGTCTAGGATAACTAATATCTTTTAATACTCTGTTGTATGTTATTTTTATATTTTGTTTGTTGGCATATGTTATAATCCAATTAAAAAAATCTCCATATGCCTGATGGTAGTAGATGATTTCTTCTATTTTGTATTTTTTAAAAAATGACTTTATCCATGATTTTGATTGATAAAGAGATATTAAATTTTTCCATCCATATGTATTTTTAATTTTAAAGAGTTGTATATTATTAAACTGAATAAAATTGAAGAATGTTTCTATGTTCTCTAAATCTGTAAATATAATATACTCCTCTTTTGTGGATATTTGGCTTAAAACAGTGTTTATAGCCATATTGGTATTGAATAAAATTAATTTCATCGTTTTGTTATTTTAATTATAATGTTTTGAATTAAAGCTTTTTCATAATTATTTAATCCATACTTGTATATTACCAGAATGAGCAAAGCTTCAAAGGAAATGCATGTTATAATAGCTCGAATGATTCCTTCAGTTATTATAAACTTTAGTAAATAAGGTATAATTATAGATAGCAAAATGAACAAACAGGGTTTTATAAATATATCTTTTATAAATGTATAAATATCGAAGTCTTTTATATGTTTACGAATAAAAAATAATTTGATGATATTAGATATTATGATGGAAAGTATGATGATAACGAAAGGTATAAAATATATTTTATTTATTGATAGATACAATAAAAAAATAGGAATAGCTATTAGCTGTACTCCATTTGTTAGTATTTCAAACCATTTTATTTTTCCGGTAGCTCTTATGGCTGTATTTCCCGTGCAAGTCATTGTTTGGATTATTGATTCTATGAGAATAAGTGAAATGATAATTGGAGCATATTGAGGTACTTGAGATAGCCATAAATTAAGAATAAAATTGATTTCAAGAATAATTGGAATTGATATTGCAATAAGCAAGTATGTAGATAATTTGGCTCCAGAATATATTAATTTATTCATATTACTATAGTCTTGTTGTGCATAGGTTTTTACAATTTGAGGCATAAAAGACATTTGGAAATTTTGTGAAAATGTTTTTACTGCGGCATTTACTTGGTTGGCAATTCCAATTGCTGCATTTAATACAGGACCGAAGAAGAAATTTAATATTACAGAAATTCCTTGTGATTTAATCATGTATGAAAAAGCAGATAAAGTAGTCCATATTGAAAAGGTTGTCATATTATGAGCCAATTGTTTATCCCAATAAAAATTATATCTTGCTTCTTTATATTTTATGTGGCAGATAAAGGAATATAATAGTCTTATTATGAAGCTAACGATGAAGAGTAAAACAGCATACCATATAAGTCTATGGGTATTTAATTCGAATAAAATTAAAGCTACAATTAATTTTAAAAATGCCCCTAATATATCAATATAGGCAAAATAACTCATATTTTCTTTTGATATTAAGAAACTGTTATATGGAACACTGGTAATTGTTAATACTAGAGATAGAGAAGTGAAATGTAAAATCCATATAGCTGTTGTTGTATCAACATTACCTAAGTCAATTTTTGATTTTATAAGTATTATGCCTAATATTTCTATAATAATAAATGTAAAAAGAGCAAGAATTATATGAATATTTATAGCTGTAGAGAATACTTTTTGTATCCTTTCAGAATTGTTTAATCCCATTTCATATGACAAAAACCGTTGTGTAGCAGCAGACATTGTGCTGTTGAGAAATGAAAACATTGTGACAATTCCTCCAATAACTTGATAAACACCAAAGTCTTCAATACCTAAAGCTTTTAAGACTATACGTGAAGTATATAATTGTATAATTAAAGATACTAAGGATCTTATATATAGGTATATTGTGTTTTTTAGAATTCTTTTTTGAGAGTTCTTGTTGTCCATTATGGAAAAGTTGAAAATAATTTATAGATTTTAGGGTCTAATATTTGATTTTTCATTTATTAAACCCTAAATAGTTTCATCTGTATGAAATATGAGTTGAATAAAATATGGGATAATAAAATAACCTATAAATTTAGCTCGATATTTCTGTTTAGTA
>NZ_JBBKBS010000045.1:0-3387 GCF_037890285.1 Phocaeicola sp. HCN-40430 | reverse complement strand
AATCTTGAAAGAATATTATAATAAGTAAGATTTTAAGTTTATAAGTTGGTGAACATATTACACTCAACAAATTTAAAAACTTAAAAACTCACAAACTTAAAAACTTATCTATATGTTAAAACACATTGCGTTTATCGTGGGACTGGCTTGTATAGGAGTAAGTTGTACCACTTCACAAGTGAAAGAAGATTATACAAGTGCTTTGCTTCCTACTCCGGTAGAGATGAAAACCCAGAGCGGAAGTTATACGCTGGAGAAAGATCTAAAGGTTCAAGTCAGCGATCCGTCATTGATTCCGGCTGCTCAGTATTTGCAGGAAATTTTGAAGAATGTGGCTCCAGAATCGTCAATAGAGTCAGACGGTGATATTGTGCTGATTTTGCACAATGATACGGTAAGTGGTGCTTATCAGTTGGAGGTTTTATCAGATAAAATAATAATTAGTGGATCTGATTATGAAGGTGTGGTAAATGGTATCTCTACCTTGCGTCAGTTGCTTCCACCGGCTGCAGAGATGATTCAGGAAGATGACTATAATAAAGTAGCAGGAACATTGCCTGTATGTACTTTACCTTTAGTGAAAATTTCAGATTCTCCTAAATTTCAGTGGAGAGGAATGATGTTGGATGCATCACGCCATTTCTGGAACAAAGAAGAAGTAAAGCGAATGCTTGACTTGATGGCCTCTTATAAATTGAACAAATTCCATTGGCATCTGACTGATGATCAGGGATGGCGTGTAGAAATTAAGCAATATCCGTTGCTTACCGAAAAGGGTGCATGGCGTCCGTTGGATACTACACACGATAAGATTTGTAAGGAAAGAGCAATCAAAGAAGATAATAGGGAATTTTTGTTGCCTGAAGATAAACTGAAGGTTACTGCCGAAGGAGATACTTTGTATGGTGGATTCTATACACAGGAAGATATTCGTGAGATAGTGGCTTATGCTACACAGCGTGGTATTGAGGTTATTCCGGAAGTGGATATGCCTGGACATTTCCTTGCTGCTATTTCTCAGTATCCGGATTTGGCTTGTAAAGGAATGATAGGTTGGGGTAAGACTTTCTCTTCTCCTGTTTGTCCGGGAAAGGATGAGACTCTTGAGTTCTGCAAGAATGTGTATAAGGAGATTTTCCAGTTGTTCCCATCGCAATATGTACACTTGGGAGGTGATGAGGTAGAGAAAATCAATTGGAGCAAGTGTGCAGATTGCCGTCGTCGTATGCAGGCAGAACACTTGAAGAGTGTTGAGCAATTGCAGGCGTGGTTTGTTTGTCAGATGGAACAGTTCTTCCTTGCTAATGGAAAGAGAATGATTGGATGGGATGAAGTCGTAGGAGACGGACTGTCGGATCAGGCTACCATTATGTGGTGGAGAGGTTGGGAAGCTGATGCTCCTTTACAGGCTGCCAAGCAGGGAAAAGATATTATCCATACTCCTAATATTTGTTTCTACTTCGACTACAAGCAGGATAAAAATACATTCAGACAGATTCTTACTTTCAATCCTTACGATGGTTTGGAAAAATCACAGTATAAGTATGTGAAAGGTATGCAGGCTAATGTATGGACTGAGTGGATTCCTACTGTACAGCGTCTGGATTATATGATTGCTCCGCGTATGATTGCTTTGGCTGAAGTGGCATGGGGACAGGCTTTTTATACTGATGATGTGCCTTTCTATGAAAAACTGGCTTCTCATTTTGAACGTTTGGCAAACCGGAAAATCAATTATCGCATTCCTGATATTGAAGGTTTCTACAACCGGAATGCATTTATCGGACAGGATACACTGAATATTGTATCACGTATTCCGAATGTGGAGATTCGTTATACTACCGATGGATCTATTCCGAACAAGCAGTCGGAACTGTATACAGGAGCTTTGCCGGTAAATACTTCTACTGATTTCTGCTTACGTACTTATCGTCCTGATGGAACTCCGGGTGATATTGTGAAAACAACGTTCTCTAAAGAAGAATATGTAGAAGTTTCTCAGGATGCAAGTGCTCTGAAAAACGGGTTAAAGGCTACTTGGTATGATTATGCTGGTGACAGTTGTTCGCAGATAACTTCTGCTCCTTTGAAAGGTAAGTATGTAATTGATGAAGTGAAGATTCCTGAGGGAGTGAAAGGTAATATCGGTTTGGTGATTACTGGATATATCAATGTACCGGAAGATGGAGTCTATACTTTCTCTCTGACTTCGGATGATGGTAGTCTGATGTCGATAGATGGAACTCCGGTATTGTTGAACGATGGTCCTCATTCTCCGGAAGAATATATCGGACAGAAGGCATTGAGTAAAGGACTTCATCCGATAGAGGTGCGTTACTTCGATCATAATGGAGGTATGCTCGAATTGAAAATGATAGGGGAAGATGGCAAGAAAGTAGCTGTTCCTCAGGAGTGGTTTAAATATTAAGAGCAAAATATTTGTATGATTTTCTGTCATCTTGAACGAAGTGGTGTATTTTGTGGAATGCCACTTTGTTTGAGATGACAGTTTTTTAATTGGTAGTCAGATGAAAAATACAATTTTATATATAGTCTGTTTGTTGTGTGTGGGAAGTTTAAGTCTTGCTTCTTGCTCGTCAAAAAAAGGTAATTCATTACGGATAATGACTTATAATATCCATAATGCTATTGGAGTGGATGAAAAAGTGGATATTACTCGTATAGCTGAGGTGATTTTACAGTCTGCTCCGGATGTGGTGGCTGTACAGGAAATAGATAGTGTGACTGAACGAAGTGGAAAAGTAGATGTATTGAGTGAGTTGGGGAATAAAGTTGGTATGCATGCACTGTTTGCTCCTGCCATAGATTTTCAGGGTGGAAAATATGGTATTGGTATTTTAAGTAAAAAAACTCCGAAGTCGTGGAAACAGATAGCGTTGCCAGGAAGGGAAGAAGCGCGTACTTTACTCTTGGCTGAGTTTGATGAGTATTATTTTGCTTGTGTACATTTGTCGTTGACCGATGAAGACAGAAATACTTCTGTCAGTATGATTAAGGAGGTATTGCCTCAAACGGATAAACCTGTATTTTTGGCTGGTGACTGGAATATGGAAGCAGATTCTCCGGAGTTTAAAAAGATGGAACAGGTATTCGATGTATTGAATGATACAGCGGTGTATACGTGTCCGGCATCGCTGCCTGAGGCTTGTATTGATTATGTGGCAGTAGCTAAACAATGTATTCAGAATACTCCTGTCGAAGTGTTGAAAAAGGAGGTTATAGCCGACAAAGTTGCTTCAGATCATCGTCCGGTTTTGGTTGAGGTATGTTGGTAGTTTTTTCGATTGTTGACGAGATTTTATTCTTTACATAAAAAGGAACTGTCTTCATATTGTTTTGTGCAATAGAAGACAGTTCCTTTTTTTA
>NZ_JBBKBS010000044.1:0-5113 GCF_037890285.1 Phocaeicola sp. HCN-40430 | reverse complement strand
CTAAAACGGCGACTACCTACTCTCCCACTTGTACGCAGTACCATCGGCGTGACGAAGCTTAACTTCTCTGTTCGGAATGGGAAGAGGTGGAACCTTCGTGCTATAGTCACCTGAATTTCTTCAAACATCAATGACAAGACAAGCAATCAAAGCACAGCAAAAACACTGAACGTATATATCATCCATGAGTATCAATCCTCGTAAGGAAAGTGAACGGGCAATTAGTAATGCTCGGCTTTGGTGTCTCCACCTTTACACCTGCATCCTATCAACGTCATCGTCTTTGACGACCCTGAGAAATCTAATCTTGTGGCCGGCTTCGTACTTAGATGCTTTCAGCACTTATCCGATCCAGACTTAGATACCCAGCGATGCACCTGGCGGCACAACTGGTAAACCAGAGGTCTGTCCAACACGGTCCTCTCGTACTAGTGTCAGAGCCACGCAAATTTCATACGCCCACGATAGATAGAGACCGAACTGTCTCACGACGTTCTGAACCCAGCTCGCGTGCCACTTTAATGGGCGAACAGCCCAACCCTTGGGACCTTCTCCAGCCCCAGGATGTGACGAGCCGACATCGAGGTGCCAAACCACTCCGTCGATATGAGCTCTTGGGAGGGATCAGCCTGTTATCCCCGGAGTACCTTTTATCCTTTGAGCGATGTCCCTTCCATACGGAAACACCGGATCACTATGCTCTAGTTTCCTACCTGCTCGACTTGTCTGTCTCCCAGTCAAGCGCCCTTCTGCCATTACACTCTGCGGACGGTTACCGATCGTCCTGAGGGCACCTTTAGAAGCCTCCGTTACGCTTTTGGAGGCGACCACCCCAGTCAAACTACCCACCAAGCAATGTCCTTCAACTTGAAGTTAGAATTCAAACAAACAAAGGGTCGTATTTCAACAGCGGCTCCACAAATACTGGCGTACCTGCTTCAAAGCCTCCGACCTATCCTACACATCGCGTGCCCAAATTCAATGCTAAGCTATAGTAAAGGTTCACGGGGTCTTTTCGTCCCATCGCGGGTAATCGGCATCTTCACCGATACTACAATTTCACTGAGCTCACGGTTGAGACAGTGTCCAGATCATTACACCATTCGTGCAGGTCGGAACTTACCCGACAAGGAATTTCGCTACCTTAGGACCGTTATAGTTACGGCCGCCGTTTACTGGGGCTTCAATTCAATGCTTCTCTTGCGATGACATCTCCTCTTAACCTTCCAGCACCGGGCAGGTGTCAGGCTGTATACGTCTACTTTCATATTGGCACAGCCCTGTGTTTTTGTTAAACAGTTGCCTGGACCTATTCTCTGCGCCCTCTCATATAGAGGAGGGACCCTTTATCCCGAAGTTACAGGGTTAATTTGCCTAGTTCCTTAACCGTGATTCACTCAAGCGCCTTAGTATATTCAACCCGACTACGTGTGTCCGTTTGCGGTACGGGTACCTCATGAGTTAAGTTTAGCGGATTTTCTCGGCAGCATGCTTACCCACACTGTTGAATTGTCCCGAAGGACGCTCCATACTGTCAGATTCGGCTCTTTCCACGGATTTGCCTGCGGAAATCAACGCCTACATCCTTTAACGAACTATTCCGTCAGTTCGCGGTGGTGTCACTCCTGCGTCTCCACGTCACCCCATAAGGTAGTAACGGAATATTAACCGTTTCTGCCATCGGTCTCGCCGTTCGGCTGAACCTTAGGACCCGACTGACCCTGATCCGATTAGCGTTGATCAGGAAACCTTAGTCTTTCGGCGAGGGGGTTTCTCACCCCCTTTATCGTTACTTATACCTACATTTGCTTTTCCATACGCTCCAGAGTACCTCACGATACGCCTTCAACGCCGAATGGAATGCTCCCCTACCGATACTTACGTATCCCACGGCTTCGGTAGACAACTTGATACCCGATTATTATCCACGCCCGATTCCTCGACTAGTGAGCTGTTACGCACTCTTTAAATGAATGGCTGCTTCCAAGCCAACATCCTAGCTGTCTCTGCAATCAGACTTCGTTAGTTTAACTTAGCTGTCATTTCGGGACCTTAGCCGGTGGTCCGGATTCTTCTCCTCTCGGGCACGGACCTTAGCACCCATGCCCTCACTCCTGTGATCGAACTGATGCGCATTCGGAGTTTATCAAGACTTGATAGGCGGTGAAGCCCTCGCATCTTATCAGTCGCTCTACCTCACATCAGTAATTCACAAGGCTGCACCTAAATGCATTTCGGGGAGTACGAGCTATCTCCAAGTTTGATTAGCCTTTCACCCCTACCCTCAGCTCATCCAGAAGCTTTTCAACGCTTATTGGTGCGGACCTCCATCTGGTGTTACCCAGACTTCATCCTGGCCAAGGGTAGATCACTTGGTTTCGCGTCTACCGCATCTGACTTGACGCCCTGTTCAGACTCGCTTTCGCTTCGGCTGCGGGTCTCATGACCCTTAACCTTGCCAAGTACGGTAACTCGTAGGTTCATTATGCAAAAGGCACGCCGTCACTCTTGCGAGCTCCGACCGCTTGTAGGCGCACGGTTTCAGGTACTATTTCACTCTTCTGTTCGAAGTGCTTTTCACCTTTCCCTCACGGTACTGGTTCACTATCGGTCTCTCGGGAGTATTTAGCCTTACCGGATGGTCCCGGCAGATTCACACAGGATTTCTCGTGTCCCGCGCTACTCAGGATACCACTATGCTTCGTCTTGCTTCGCATACCGGACTGTCACCGTCTGTGGTCAAACTTTCCAGATTGTTCTGCTCACAAGATTTCTTGCAACGTCGTGGTCCTACAACCCCTCACATGCCGTAACATGTAAGGTTTGGGCTCTTCCCCGTTCGCTCGCCACTACTGGGGGAATCATTGTTATTTTCTTTTCCTGCAGGTACTAAGATGTTTCAGTTCCCTGCGTTAGCCTCCTACTTAAGTAGGATGGTATGTCTTCAACATACCGGGTTGTCCCATTCGGAAATCCATGGATCAAAGGTTATTTGCACCTCCCCATGGCTTATCGCAGCTTATCACGTCCTTCATCGCCTCCGAGAGCCAAGGCATCCGCCATGCGCCCTTGCTTACTTTCCTTACCTCAGACACATTCTCTTAAGAACGTGCCGGATGATATATACTTTCAGCTTTCTTGCTTTATAGCTTTTATTGCTTGTACATCATGTCATAGATCTTATTTCCTTGCGGAACAAGTGGAGAATAACGGATTCGAACCGTTGACCCCCTGCGTGCAAAGCAGGTGCTCTAGCCAGCTGAGCTAATCCCCCGGATACCTTTCCTTTTTTTTGCGGCTGCAAAAGTAGTCATTTTATTCCTTACAGCCAAATAAAAAAGAAAGTTTTTTTCATCGTAGTCCCAGGCAGAGTTGAACTGCCGACCTCTACATTATCAGTGTAGCGCTCTAACCAACTGAGCTATAGGACTAGCTTCTGGATTCAGTTCAACCTTGTCTTGATCAGACTCGGCTTCTTCTTTCTCTCTTTATATCTTATAAACAAACAGGCACAAAGAATAACCTCGAAAGAAACATTCTCTCCAGAAAGGAGGTGTTCCAGCCGCACCTTCCGGTACGGCTACCTTGTTACGACTTAGCCCCAATTACCAGTTTTACCCTAGGGCGCTCCTTGCGGTTACGCACTTCAGGTACCCCCGGCTTTCATGGCTTGACGGGCGGTGTGTACAAGGCCCGGGAACGTATTCACCGCGCCGTGGCTGATGCGCGATTACTAGCGAATCCAGCTTCGTGGAGTCGGGTTGCAGACTCCAGTCCGAACTGAGAGGAGTTTTACGGATTGGCATCCTGTCGCCAGGTAGCGGCCTTCTGTACTCCCCATTGTAACACGTGTGTAGCCCCGGACGTAAGGGCCGTGCTGATTTGACGTCATCCCCACCTTCCTCACATCTTACGATGGCAGTCCCGTCAGAGTCCTCAGCTTGACCTGTTAGTAACTGACAGCAAGGGTTGCGCTCGTTATGGCACTTAAGCCGACACCTCACGGCACGAGCTGACGACAACCATGCAGCACCTTCACAAAGGTCCGAAGACTGATCTGTTTCCAAATCATTCCTTTGCAATTTAAGCCCGGGTAAGGTTCCTCGCGTATCATCGAATTAAACCACATGTTCCTCCGCTTGTGCGGGCCCCCGTCAATTCCTTTGAGTTTCACCGTTGCCGGCGTACTCCCCAGGTGGGATACTTAATGCTTTCGCTTGGCCGCTGACAGTATATCGCCAACAGCGAGTATCCATCGTTTACCGTGTGGACTACCAGGGTATCTAATCCTGTTTGATACCCACACTTTCGAGCATGAACGTCAGTTACAGTTTAGCAAGCTGCCTTCGCAATCGGGGTTCTTCGTGATATCTAAGCATTTCACCGCTACACCACGAATTCCGCCTGCCTCAACTGCACTCAAGAGGACCAGTATCAACTGCAATTTTACGGTTGAGCCGCAAACTTTCACAACTGACTTAATCCCCCGTCTGCGCTCCCTTTAAACCCAATAAATCCGGATAACGCTCGCATCCTCCGTATTACCGCGGCTGCTGGCACGGAGTTAGCCGATGCTTATTCATAAGGTACATACAAGCTCCCACACGTGGGAGGTTTTATTCCCTTATAAAAGAAGTTTACAATCCATAGAACCTTCATCCTTCACGCTACTTGGCTGGTTCAGACTCTCGTCCATTGACCAATATTCCTCACTGCTGCCTCCCGTAGGAGTTTGGACCGTGTCTCAGTTCCAATGTGGGGGACCTTCCTCTCAGAACCCCTATCCATCGTTGGCTAGGTGGGCCGTTACCCCGCCTACTACCTAATGGAACGCATCCCCATCGCATACCGAAATTCTTTAATCAAGTTATCATGCAATCTCTTGATACCATCGGGTATTAATCTCCTTTTCAGAAGGCTATCCCCGAGTATGCGGAAGGTTGGATACGCGTTACTCACCCGTGCGCCGGTCGCCGGCAATTGAAGCAAGCTTCAATCCCGCTGCCCCTCGACTTGCATGTGTTAAGCCTGTAGCTAGCGTTCATCCTGAGCCAGGATCAAACTCTTCATTGTAAAATATCTTTTTTACTCTTTTCAGAGTGAATTTTCTGTC
>NZ_JBBKBS010000043.1:0-8234 GCF_037890285.1 Phocaeicola sp. HCN-40430 | reverse complement strand
GCGGTTTCCGTGGATATAAATCTGCATATCCAGTATTCCCACTTCGCGGATTCCCGCCTTCACTTCCTCCCATACATGGGCATGCTCCTCCACGTACGCCGCTATCAGCTCCTTGTCGTCGTAGAGATCCAAAGTCTGGCAATATCTTTTCATATTATAATATATTTCAGAGTTTTACGAAAATAAGTTCACACACTCTTGCCGTGTCTCATACACAGCGAATATAGTAAAAAAACGAGAAAGACAAGCACGCTTTATCGCTTCTCCTCCAGAAAAGAAAGAGAACATAGCATTCAAACAAAAATAATCCCTTATTTTTGCCGAAGTAATTACAAGAAAAAAATAAAATGAAACCTTCCCTTTTCGAACGTGTCTTTCTCAGTATACTTTCCTTCTGTCAGAAAGTCTTCTATAAACTCATGGGCATCAGATAGCCCCCTTTTTCATCAGTTTGGCTGAAATAAACTGCGGAATCTTCGACAAGATTTTCATCCCCAGTGTCAGATACGGCGAGAAACCATGACTCCGGTACATCCTCAAGTCCTCCGCCCATTTCTGCTTCATCTTTTCCGGGTCCGTAGACAGTCCCCCCATTCTCATTCTCACGACATATTCATCCAGATACGCCACCTTCAGGTTACCCTCATACAGATAGCGCACTAAGAAATCCGAGTCCGCCGCAATCTTGAAACTCTCGTCATACATCCCCAGTCGCTCTATACACTCCCTTCGGATATACACCGTAGGGTGCAGCGGCAGCCATCCCCGTTTCATTTTCCCTTTGCTGTACGAGCCGCTAATCCAGTTGCGCACCACCTTCTGTGTATCCTTGGCATCCACAAACAGTCCGTTGCCATACACCAGGTCCGCACCCGTTTCCTCAAACTTCCGTACAATATGCGCAATCGTTTCCTTCGAAAACAGGAAATCATCCGAGTGAATCAGTCCGATGATATCCCCCGTAGCCCTTTTCAGGCCCTTGTTTATACCCTCATACATACCGCGGTCGCGTTCCGATACCATTTGCGCAATCCCCTCCTTATAGCGTTGAATCACCGCCCACGAGTTGTCTTTCGATGCCCCGTCTATCACGATGTATTCTATGTCGGGATACGTTTGCGAGAGTACACTCTCTATGGCATCTCCTATGGTTGCTTCGCGGTTGAAGCAAGAGGTGATGATAGATACTTTCATTCTAAATTAATTTTATGTGTTTATTCTTTAGCGAGTACCGTTTTCATAATCTCTGCCAACTTTCTTTGTCCGGCTGCATTGATATGAATCCCGTCTCTATAGTCTTTTTCTGAAAAATGAAAATCCAGTTCCTTTATCAGTGTAATGTGATTTTTTTCAGCCCAGTCAATGATTTCCATTCCCTGTTCATTATACTTACCCTCTTTCAGCTCCTGTAAGTCTGCATGCAGATATACATATAGCGGAATATTTGCCTGTTTTGCCATTTCTGCCAGCTGCTCAAATCCCGGATTAAATACTTTTCCGTTTTTCTCAATACCAATACCATCCAGCACCTTCTGATCCGGATCTGCTTCTTTTTTCTTTTTAGGCAACACACGTGGCAGAAGATAACGGTCCAGCAATTCTCCCCAAGCCAATACATATTGTTTATCTGGATAAGATGGATGTACACCTACTGTTGGTTGAAAATCCATGTTATCGTGTGCATCATGGCTGCTTACTAGTAGAAACATGGCTTTTGCTCCAAACAGTCCGAATTTCTTCAGGTAAGCTGCACAGTTATCCGGTCCCCAGCTTCCAGCAGAAATATTCAGCATCTGTATACCCGTTTCCTGGGTAAAGATTGAAGTAGCTAAGCTATCTTGGTCGGTCTGTACTCCACCAAATAACACACTGTCTCCTAATCCTAATATAATCTTCTTGGTAGAATCCGGCTCTTCACTTCGTTGCGAATACGAATTATAGTGATAATGATTTCCAAATCGATACCCATCTTGGTTAGGACAAGCCATGTATTCATACTCGTTGCTGGCATAAAAAAGTGGAGCATTGGCTAAGCCCAGAAAAGTTCTAAGGGTAATTTCCCCTCCAACAAAGATAAGGGCTATTATAGACAGTAGAATAATGACTTTCTTTTTCATATTTTATATTTTTCTTTAAGATAGTTCTTGATAGCCTCTTCGTTGAAATTGAATTTTTTCTTTATTTCGAAAATTTTGGCATCTACCAGCATTCTATACCAGAAACCTTGTAAGATGTGCCAAACAAAACCCTCTTTTCCATCCAGAAATCCACCCTTTAAAATATACCGTAAGAAGAAATTAATGAATGGACGCAAGAATAGCGGAGCCTTAATATATTTTATTTTCAGCCATCGTTTCCGTTGTTCTTCCGTACCCCAGAATTTAGGAATTACTTCTTCCGCTTTGGCGTCCATACCATATTCCATCATCAGCATATCCACCATTTCACGTGTAGCATATCCATTGTGCTTTTCAGTCCACCAGGTCAAGTCATTCAGATTGGCATCTACCTGATTACCCTCCTCCACAGTGATAGTTGTTCCATCAAAAATACGGATATGTTCATCCATCCACCGGTTCTCACAATCCCCGTGCCCTTTACGGAATACCTTTAAGTGATACGAAGGATACCATCCACCGTGCAGCAAAGGTCTACCCATAAAGTCGATACGCTTTCTTACATAAATGCCGTTTACATTGGTATCACAATTCTGTATGGCAGTCTTTACCGCTTCTCCGATATTTCCTTCCAAAAATTCATCCGCATCAATACGCCAGATCCATTCCGACTGGATAGGACATTGATATACACCATAATTAAACTGAGTTGCATAGTTTTTCCACGGATTCCTGTAGACTTTAGCTCCTAATTCCTCTGCAATTTCACAAGTCTTGTCATCGCTGAAAGAATCAATTACAAAAACTTCATCACATATTCCTTTTAAAGAATTGATGCAACGCGTAATGTGTTTTTCCTCATTCTTTGTGAGGATGATAGCCGCTATACTCATTTTAAAATTCTTTTTTTGATGAATTGGGCTGGGTTACCTCCCACTACTGTCCATGCTTCCACATCTTTATAGACAGAGGCTGTAGCACCTACTATAGCTCCTTCTCCAATTGTAACGCCTGGTCCGACAAAAGCACGGGCTGCAACCCAAGCATAATCATTAATTTTGATTTCTTTCCAATATAAAGTATGCAATTTACTTTCATAATTATGTGTTGCTGTACATAAATATGAGTATTGAGAAATTGTCACTTTATTTCCAAGAATAATTTTCCCAGGATTGTATATTATAGTATGAGGTCCTATACAAGTTCGTTGTCCCATTTCTAAATTCCACGGAGCCCAAATTTTTGCTGATGAATGGACTACACTACCTTTTCCTATTTTTGATCCCCATAATTTTAGCATTAAAATTCTCCATTTCTTAAATATGGGAAGATTGAATGGCTTAAAAAAAATGTATGAAAATATATTCCAAAACATTCTATGTAGTTTTTCTTTTATAGTATAATTGTCGATATATTTTTCAAATTCCATTATTTAAAATATTTATTTTATGATAAGGACCTTTTTATCATATAAATTCAACAGTGATAATCAGTTGTTTACAAGTGTAAAAAGCTATTCATTTATAGCTTTAAGTAGAAAAGAAACTGAGTAATCTTGAATCTTTTCTATTTCTTCTGCTATCTTTCTCCAATCGAGTAGAAGGTTTACTGTGAATTGTTCATCTTCATATTTAATTCTATCAATACCTAAGGTGTTAAGAAGGGATATTTGTCTTGAGTTATTGTCTGCTTTTCTTTTTATGATTGTATAAAACTCCTTTTGAAAAAGAATTGAGAATACAGTACCATGAAAAGAATTTGTTAATATCATTTCTGCTCTATCAAAAAGGCCAAGAAAATCATCTGGTGCAGCATCGGTTATATTGATTATATGGTCAGATTTTCGGTCTTGTTTGAATGCACCTTTACAGATTCGTACTACTTTAATACCTTTATCTTTTGCAATTTTCTTTGCTTGTTCTTTAATGTACTCGGAGTCCTTTAAAACATATAATAAGATATATCTTTCTTTGGGAACTTTGTCGTATTTTGCAATAGCTCTCCATTCTTTCTGATTTAATAATAAAGTAGGATCGGCTACTTTGATAGCTGTTCTATTTGCTGTTTCTTTTACAATTTTAATACCGGCTTCTTCTCTTACACTTATATAATCCAAGCCATTTAATAATTTATTATATTGCGGAATAGCTGTTTGAGGTAATGTCGAAGTTCCGAAACTTGAAGCATAGCTAATTTTTCTTTTATCCTTGGGGGCAAAAGATAGAAAATATGGGCTTAAGTTAGTGTAGCATCTTGGATTCCATACCTGGTCACTTCCTACGCAATATACATCATATTGGGGAGGATTATTATAAAGTTCTGAATAAGAAGAGTAACAAGTAGTAGAAAATTGTGTATATTTTTGATGAAAAGATTCAAATCCTTTTTGTCTCTTTTTCCATTCAGTGCGATGAGGAAGTCCTTTTATAAATTCGAATTTGGGAAGAAGCCACTCCTTTACGCGATTTTTCAGTGGATATAGATAAAAAGGTTTAGAGCAGGCTTCTTTTTTATGTTCGGGATGTTTATAGAATAAGTAATCAATTATTTCTGCCTTATATCCCATTAATTTTAATTTGTGTTGTAAGGCAAATGCTTGTAATTCAGCACCATAATTGTTTACTTTAACAATAGTTATAATACCGATATGTTTCATACACTTATAATTTTATTGTATAGTTCTATTATATTTCTTGCAATTGCTGATATGGAATATTTATTTTCAATTAGTTTTCTACCTCTTTTCCCCATAGCTTCCAATTCTTCCTCTGAGGTTTGCAAAAACTGGCGTAAAGCCTGTGTGGTAGCTTCTGTTCCTACTTCGGTATACCATCCGCAATGAAGCGTATTCAGTTCTTCCCATGGTGTTCCATTGGTTGTAATAACAGGAGTACCAGACGCCAGCGCTTCTGCTACGGCAATTCCAAAGTTTTCCGAATAAGTAGGCAGTACAAATACATCAGCTTCTCTGAACAGTTTCCATTTCTTTTCTCCGTATACACCTCCACAGAAATCAACCATCGATTCAATACCAAGTTGTTTGGCTTGTTCTTTCAGTTGGTTGATATATTGTTCATCTCCTTCACCGGCAATATGAATTGTATAATCTGCTAATTCATTTTTCAGTTCAGCTACAGCTTCCAGCAAGAAGTTAATTCCTTTTTTTACATGAATACGGGATAAAAACAAGATTTGTTTTTTGCGTGTCCATTCTTTTTTTACTTCGATGTTTTCTACATCAATTCCATTGGCTATAATTTCGATTCGGTTATTATAGCCTAATTTTAAAAGATTTTCCTTTTCGCTTTCTGCAGTAGCATGAAGACAATCGGCTTTTACAATCGCTTTTTTCTGATAGAGTAGGAGAGCTGGAAATTTTCGTGTCCAATAATGACGCGCCATAATCCATGGCTCCAACATACCATGTGGGCTAAGTACCACTTTATAACCTGCTTTTTGTGCCCATAGTTGAGCCCAGGCGCATTGTGGCATCCAGCAGCAGTTTACATGTACTACATTAGGCTTGATTTCCTGTAATAGCTTGGTCCATGCACTCTTCATAGCTGTTCTTTGTTTCCATCCACAAGGAATGAATTTTACCTGTGTATTTTCTATTTTTACAGGATTGTCAGATGGAGCTGTAGCTATATATAGTTCACATAGTTTTCCTAATTCCTTTGCGAGCAGTTGCATATAAGAAGTAGTACCACCTGCTGTACGGTCGATACTGGGGATGAAATGTATGATTTTCATGTTATTTATCTTTATAAGTTTCTCCCCAAATTTTTTCAACTAATGAATCTGGAAGAAGGTTTATGATGTATAAATAAATGGAAAAAACAATTGCATTTATAATTCCAAAATGTTTTTTTCGGAAATAAAAGTTTATTGATATAGGAGAACCTAAAGGAGAATTTAATTTTTTGAATCGTTGTTTTAATGATGTATTCCATTTTCTGATTCTACAAAAGTCATTTTTGTATCCAGCAGCAATAGGTCTTGTAGTTGTATATACTTTAATATTATTCTCTATGGCGCTTAAACCATAATCAACGTCTCCTAAATCATGATGGAATATAGGATCAATAATTCCAATTTTATCAACTACATAAGCAGGAATTAATACTACATTTCCATTCATGAATGTAATTTCTTGGGGAGTTTTATTAGGTTGAATTAATTTTTTATTTTTATCGCTTCCACCATATAAAATCTCTGTTTTTTCAAAATTTTCTATTAGGCCGGAAACGATACATTGATTTTGTCCATAAGCCATACATTCCATTAATTCTTTTAAGAAAAAAGGATAAAGTTCAATATCGTCATTCAGCCATAGATAAAAGTCATAACTACCTTTAATCGCTTCTTTCCATGCAGTATACATTCCTCTGCTCCAAAAAAGATTTCCATTTCCTTTTATAATGTGTACTTGAGGATACGTTTGTTTGATTGTTTCTGAAGTTTCGTCTGTAGAACCATCATCAACTAAATAAACATGACAATTGGGTACTATATTGAATAATGACTGAAGACAGGCTAAAGTTTTATTCTTTCTGTTAAAACAGGTAAGTAGTGCTGCTATTTTCATAAATCAACTCCTTCAAATAATCGTCTTACTCCTTGTTTGACAAATTTGGCCGGTGAACCGGCTATAAGTGAAAAAGGAGGACAGTTTGTATAGTCTTTGTTACATAAACTGTTAGAAGCTATAATACAATGATCTGGGGTTTGGGTTCCTTTCATAATATTTACTCGGTTTCCAAACCAGTTGTAAGAACCTATTTTTATGGGTGTATCTTTTTCCAAAATTTGTTTGTTTTCCATATTTTCCATAAAATGAAAATTCGTATCAAAGATTTGGCTTTCCCAGCTGATATCAACTTCATTACTGATATTAATTTCCTTTAAGCAATATAATTTATTGATAGCTCCGATTCTCACTCTATTGCCTAAAATAAGTTTACCTTTTTCTCCTACATAAACATATGTTCCAATTCCTATTTCAGTAATTCCATTAAGATAAATTTCTCCTCCTTTACAGAGGTTAATAATGGTAGGATTATGAGGAAACATTTCACTGCCTCTTCCTCCAATTTTAATTATTCCTCTATAAAGTTTTACATTAGGATTAATATAAATCTTTCCTTTCAAACATTGAAATCGAATTTTATAATAGAAGTCGAAAGGTAATCGAATAGCTTGCTTAAAAGGTAACATTTTAAAATTAAAATATAGGATAGCTATCCAATTATGTTGTGTAATTTTTTTTATTGTATTTATCATTTTGAAGTTATTTTTTTTCAAATGCGTCAATAAATGATTCTTGTGTCTTATTAATGATTTTACATTTTTTCTTTTTATATATTATATAATCTTTGATTTCCCAATATGATTCAAACATTCTAGCATAATCTTTTAAAGCGAGATAGAAAGGATATTCACTCTTTTTTTGGATTTCTTTCATTGATTTAGGAGGATTCTTTTCTTTATCAAAAAAGTGTGGATTGTCCAAATAGACAATGTTATTTTTATCAACATATAGGTATTTTGTCCAAGTATGTTCTACTCCATAAAGTTCAATTGTTTGATAATGATTAAAAATTCCTATCATAATTGATGGTACTAATACATTTTGGGGGTGTGGTATTGCTAAATAATGATTATACAAAAAATATTTTATGAATTTATGTCCATCATATTTAAAAGAATTGTAAGTTAAAATCTTTATATGTGGATTTGTTATAATTTTTTTTATTTTAGGGTATGCTTTTATATTGTAAGGTATATATAAAAAAATATTCCAACTCGTTTTTGTGTTGATTTGTGTTATTATGTTTAACCCTTCATTGTTATTAAAGAAAAAAGGATCTGCAAGTACATAATATAGTGGTTTAATTATATTATAGTTATCACTTAAAACATGTCTATTAACGACAAGATAATCAGTATTTTCTTTTGATGGCAATGAAGTTTCATTTAATGATTTTCCATTTCCTAGTATTATTAATTTATTATTACTTATGTTTTTGAAGTTTTTTTTAGCTTGAAAATTAGCTCCTTTTAAGATACGAATTAAATCAATAAATCCGAGTAGAAATTTTTTCATATTGGTTTATT
>NZ_JBBKBS010000042.1:0-8284 GCF_037890285.1 Phocaeicola sp. HCN-40430 | reverse complement strand
CCGTACCGCCCAACCCTACCGAACTGGTAGCCCGTCCGGTACTGGATCAGGCCATTGCACAGTTGAAGGAACGTTACGACTACATCATCCTCGATACCGCGCCCATCGGCATCGTGGCCGACAGTCTCATCATAAGCCGTGTGGCTGACCTCTGCCTCTATGTCTGCCGCGCTGAAGTCACTCCCAAAACAGCCTTCCAGTATATCAACGAACTGAAGAACGACAAAAAGTTTACCAAACTGGCTACCGTACTCAACGACATCGACATGACCAAGCGCAAGAACAGCTACGGATACGGCTATGGCAAGAAGTACGGATACGGTTATGGCTATGGTTACGGATATGGTTTTCAGAAGAACAATAAAGCCTGAGTTTACGCGACTATTCACGTGAGCTTACGATACTTGAATCGTAAGGCAACGCGACTAATCGCGTAAGCCAACGATACAAGTCGCGTAAAACGCCCCGGTTTGTCGGGGTTGGCAAGGTTGTCACCCTATTTTATAAAACTTATACGTGTGAGTGTGGAGAGAAATGAGATTGAAATCTCTCCACACATTTCCATAAAAAGTTTAGAAAATTGCTGTCAACCCCGACAACCCCGACAAGCTGAAAAACTAATCACCTGATTTACAGTCACGTTCATTTTCGGTAAAATGTCGGGGTTGTACAGGTTTCCCCTGTTCTCCACACCTCTCCACCATGTGGAAATTCTGAAATTTTTACATCATTTCAGGGTGGTGGAAAGGTGGTGGAGAAGTGGTGGAGAGAAATTTGAAATGTTAAAAACATTATTATTTACTCATTCAAACGAATAAAATTCACACTGGTTCTTTATGACAAATACAGCAGAGAATAATAAGAGGATAGCGAAGAATACGCTATTCCTGTATATCCGTATGGGAGTAATAATGCTCGTTCAATTATATACTTCAAGAATAGTTCTCAATTCGTTAGGAATTAAAGATTACGGCATATATAATATAGTTGGTTCAATTATCATTGCGTTTAATTTTATAAGTATTCCTTTAGGTACAGCAACACAGCGTTTCTACAATTATGAATTAGGGAAAAATAATATAAGCAACGTTAATAAAGTATTCAATTTAAGTTTAATTATTTATGGACTAATAGCTACAATTTTAATATGTATTGTAGAGATTTGTGGACAATGGTTTATTTATAATAAAATGTCATTACCATTAGATCGTTTAGATGCTGCAATATGGACTTTTCATTTCAGCATATTTGCATTTGCAATCTCTTTATTACGTAACCCTTTTGAGAGTCTTATTATTGCTCACGAGAAAATGTCGATTTACGCATATATTGGAGTTATTGACGCTATTTTAAAATTACTTAACGCTTTTTCATTAATGTATATAGCTACTGATAAATTAAAGCTTTATGCAGTAAACCAATTTCTCATAACTATCATTGGCTTTATAATCATATTCTTTTATAACAAAAGAAAATTTAAATACATTAAAATACAAAAAGTATATGACAAAGATATGTTTAAAAGTCTTATAAGCTTCTCTGGGTGGAGTTTATTTGGCTCTATAGCTGTAATGTTATCTAACCAGGGTCTAAATGTCTTACTTAATGTGTTTTTTGGAGTTGCAGTTAATGCTGCCATGGGTATAGCATCCCAAGTAAATACATCCATTCAACAATTTGTAGGAAACTTTCAAGTAGCTTTTCGGCCACAAATTGTGAAGCAATTCTCCTCAAATCAACTATCAAGTTTACGACATTTAATAATGAATTCTTCAAAATACTCTTTCCTTTTATTATTTTGTATAGTGTGCCCTCTATCATTCAATATATCTTTTATACTAAAAATATGGTTAGGCAATGTACCTGAATATGCATCTGAATTTTGTGTCCTAATGATGGCTAATGCTCTACTCGAATCTCTATCAGCTCCAATGTGGATGACTATACAAGCAACTGGAAATATAAAAAAATATCAAATCATTATCAGTAGTGTAATGGCAATGAATATAGTGTTTTCATACATATTCTTAAAAATGGGATTTTCTCCTATCATTACATTAAAAACTAAATGTTGTCTAGACTTTTGTTGTCTTGCAATTAGATTATTGTTTATCAAAAACGCAATAAAATTTTCAATTAAAGAATATATTAAAAATGTCGGTTTTCCACTGCTAAGTATTGTATTTATTACATTCATATCAGTCTTAATTGTACATTATTATTTACATGAAGGTTGGATTAGAATAGCAATAAGTGTTATCGTATTTACAATTGTATTTATCCCAACAGTATATTTCATAGGCTTAAACAATAGCGAAAAAACAATAGTTAAAAATTTGATTATAAACAAGTTAATTCAACAAAAGAAAAAATGAATAAACTAAAGGTTGCATTTGTAGGTTTATATAAGGAACCTAATTTAGGTGATCCTATTATATTTGATAGTACAGAATGGTTGTATTCACAATATTTAGGATGTGAAATACAATCTAACCATCTCTATTTGGACTATATTGAGAAGACATATAGTATGCCATTATTAAAAAAAATAATAAACAAGTTCTCCATTAAAATAATTCATAAATTAATATTTCAAGATAATTATCAGAAACGAAAATTAACTAAACTATATTTCGAAAAGAAGCTAAAAGATATAGATTTAGTAGTAGTTGTTGGAGGCGGAATAATAAAATATAGCTACCAATTTTTTTGGGGAGCTATATGGGGATTGTTACAAGCAGCCAACAATAAAAAAATCCCTGTTATATTAAATGCTGTAGGCATTGAAGGATACGACAGCACTAATAAAAAATGTTTAATCCTTAAGGATGCTATGCATCTCCCATCTTTAGCCTACATTACAACAAGAGATGATTTATCTACTTTAATTCAAAGTTATTTTGATAACCATCCATCAATTCCCGTTCATAAAGTATGTGATCCCGCTGTATGGATAAGTGAAATATACAATATCAAGAAAAATATACATAGTAACACTATAGGAATAGGTGTTGCAAGAGAAGGAATTTTTATTGATAATGGTCTACCTATTACACCTTCCCAATTAATATCCCTATATTGTAGTCTAATCAAGAAATTAACTTTTGAAGGACATAAAATACATATTTTCACTAATGGCCATCCAGCTGATAAAACTATGGCTTTGCATATTTGCGAACTCTTAAAAAAAGAAGGAATAATTGTAAATATAGACACACCAATAAATAAAAAAGAACTTGTAAAAATTATATCAAACTACAAAGCAGTTATAGCTACACGCTTACATTCATGTATCATCTCGTATTCACTGAATATACCTGCAATAGGACTAGTTTGGAATGATAAACTTAAACTATGGGGATATAATATAAATCGAAAAGATGATTATATTACCATTAATAACTTCAATGCTAATTATATATATGAGCGATTATCTATTGCTATCAAAGAAGGATACAACATTGAACAACGCAAAGAATTCCGTAACACAATCATAAATAGTATTCTTAATATTAAAGAACTTTTAAAGATAAACTAAGTTATCCTCTAATAAAATTAACAGATTATTAGTCTATCTAAGAACAATACGAAAAACAAATATATTAGTAATTACCAAAAGTATAATCAATAAAAATTACTTAGTTATATTATTATCTATTAATCTATATCCTTTAATATAAATTTCGTATTACTAGAAAATATCCTCTGACAAAAGAATATAATTATAATGCTAAAATCTATTTGACCAATAAAAATAAGGGTATATAATATTTATATGAAATCGCAATAGAAAGCTCAAATAATATTCAATTTTATAACTAATAAAGATATCAATTATGAATATAGCAGTTGTTTTTGCCGGTGGTTCAGGAAAAAGAATGAATACAGTAGCTAAACCTAAGCAATTTCTTGAACTAAATAGCAAACCTATTATCGTTTATACGTTAGAAATTTTTGATAATTTACCAGAAATTGACGGTATAATAATAGTTTGCATAGAAGACTGGATTCCATATATGCATAAACTTATACGTAAATTTGAACTGTCTAAAATACTAGAAGTTGTGCCAGGTGGTGCTACTGGACAGGATTCTATCTATAATGGACTTGTTGCTGCTAAAAAATACGGTAAAGATGAGAGCGTTGTACTGATTCATGATGGTGTACGTCCACTTATCAACGAAAAAGCAATTCTTGACAATATAAAAATGACAATAGAAACAGGAAACTGCATAACATGCATTCCTGCAACAGAAACGTTTGTTGTAAGACAAGATGACGGTTCTTTACAAATTCCTACCCGCGCAAATTCATTAATTGCAAGAGCTCCACAAAGCTTCCGACTTGGGGATATTTTTTCAGCTCATGAAAAGGCTAGAGCAGAAAATAAACATGATTTTATTGATTCTTGCACAATGATGAGTTACTATGGTCATAAATTATCAACAATTATTGGACCAATGGAAAATATAAAGATTACAACACCTACCGATTTTTTTGTATTCCGAGCAATTGAAGAAGTACATGAGAATCAACAAATCTTTGGTTTTTAATATTTGAAATATGTTTGGTTTTACTAATAGAATAGTACAGCAAGATCTTAGAGAGATATCATCTTTAGAACTTCCTTGGGAAAAATTGAATGGAAAAAGTATTTTGGTAACAGGAGCTAATGGTATGTTAGCCATTTATCTAATATATACACTTTGCTATGTTGCTAAAATAAAACATATACACATTAAAATAATAGCTCTTACAAGAACTTTATCAAAAACTCAACAACTATACAAAGAATTCTTAGATTCTAATTGTTTTGAGATTCTTGAACAAGATATTTGTGACTCGATAAATTATAATGGAAATATTGATTATATTTTTCATTTTGCAGGTAATGCAAGTCCCCACTTTATCAAAAATGATCCTGTAGATATAGTTAAAAGCAATTTAATTGGAACTTTTAATATAATGGAATTTTCCAAGGAAAAAAAATGCAAAAAAGTTCTTTTTGCTTCAACGCGTGAAGTATATGGAGAAACTACATTTGAAATCTTACATGAAGAATCCTTCGGTAAAATTGATCCATTAGATAACCGTTCATGTTATCCTGAAAGTAAACGAGCTGCTGAAACAATTATACGTAGCTATTACTTACAATATGGTGTAAATAGTGTTATAGCACGTATTGCACATTGTTATGGTCCTGGCATGAAAATAGAAAATGACGGACGTGTGATGAGTGATTTTATCCACAACGCAGTTCATCACGAAAATATAACACTATTAAGTGACGGCAGTGCTCTTCGCGCTTTTTGCTATTTGACAGATGCTATTCAGGGGCTATTATTACTTATATTTTATGGCCAGAACGGAGAAGCTTATAATTTAGCAAACGAAACAGAAACATTACCAATCCGAGAGGTTGCACAAATAATAGCAGAACTATTCCCAGAACGCAACATTCATGTAAGCTATAAAAAATCAGAGGATCAATCCGGCTACTGCAACTATAAACGCGTGGGGCTGTCTTTAACTAAAATCACTCAATTGGGATATACTCCAAAAGTCAATTTACGTGAAGGTCTGAAAAGAACTATTTTAAGTTTTGAATAAAATGAAGAAAAAATATATTACACTAGAGGAAATTCGTGAAATCCAATTGGATATTCTACGCAAGGTTCATACTTTTTGTATAGAAAATAAATTACGTTATTCTTTAGGTGGAGGAACACTTCTTGGAGCGGTTCGGCACCAAGGCTATATTCCCTGGGATGATGATATTGACATTATGATGCCAAGACCTGATTATGAGAAGTTCCTTCTAGCTTTTAATAGTGAAAATTTAAGTATAATTGATTGTAAACGAACTCCAACATATTTTAAACCTTTCGCTAAAGTCTTTGATTGTAGAACAGTTTTAGAAGAAGAAAACGATATAAATGGAATTTATATCGATATTTTTCCGATTGAAGGATTACCAAATCCACAAAAATGGAAAGAATATTTCAAAGATTATTCTGCTTTAGCACTTAAGTTATGGAAATTAACAAAATATCCTAATTTTGAGAAGCGCTCCTATGGAAGAATAAAATATTTAATCAATAAAATTATATTGCCTAAACGCGAAACAATAATAAAACAAATAGATTCCTTTTTAGCAAAGTATCCCTACGAAAATGCTCTATATCGAGGAGTTATAACGGGAAGATATGCCGAAAAAGAATTTATGGATGCTAAAGCTTTCCAAGACTACGTTTTATTACCTTTTGAAGGAGAATATTTTATGGCCATAGCTGAATATGATGCATATTTAACTAAGCACTATGGTAATTATATGCAACTACCACCTAAAGAAGCTCAAATATCTAACCACAAATATATCGCATACTGGAAATGAATTATTTAACATGTCAAGACATTACTGTCCACTAAAAATCGCAAATAGTTCTCTGAAGTAATTAAATTACAAATAATTACAAGAGGTTTTCGTGCGCAACGATTTGAAATCATAACTTTTCATCATAAACTTAGGCAGCATATGAATAATGACAAAATTCAGTGATGTTGCAAAAAAACGGTCATGATAGACTAAATTTATTTAGTAATTATAATTTATAACTATTCCTCTATTTTTTTAGTAGACACTAGTGATTCAACATAAAATATTAATATTGTCTCATGATATTTTAAAGTGCTTGAATTAAGTGAGTCTGATAGTCTCAAACTAGAGAAAGGCTATCATAATAGCTCTATCCATAACTATCGTATCAGATGTAAATCCATATTGTTAAAGTCAACAGGAAAATCAGCATCGGAAATAGCTGAAATATTTGATGTAACAGTGCCAACAGTATACGCATGGATAAAACGTTATAAAGAAAATGGTATCAAAGGCTTGAAAACACGTCCTGGTCAAGGTCGTACCTATAATGGATTGTTCCGATGAGGAAGCACTTCGTAAGGCTATAGAAGAGGACCGTCAGAGTGTATCAAAAGCACGTGAAGCCTGGGAAAAGGCTTCTGGCAAAAAAGCCAGCGACATTACCTTCAAACGTTTTTAGGAGCATTGGTGCAAAATATAGGCGAATAAGAAAACGCCCAAGGGGCATACCCTCACCGCAGCTCTACACATACAAGAAAGAGAAGTTGCAAGAACTTGAAAGCCTTGATTCCAAAGGTAAAATAGAACTTTACTATGCTGATGAAAGTCATGTATGTACCTTACGATTGGCAGTTTAAAGATGAGAATGTCTATATTCCATCCGAGAAAGCTGCAAGACTTAATATCTTTGGCATGATTACCAGAAGGAATCAATATAAAGGCTTTACAACACAAGAATCCATCAATGCAGACAAGCTTGTGGATTATCTTGACAGGTTCTCTTTTGAGGTAAAGAAGAAAACCATGATTGTACTTGATAATGCTTCTGTCCATAGGAACAGGAAGATAAAGGAAATGAGAAAGATATGGGAGAATAGAGGATTATTTCTTTTCTTTCTTCCACCATAGTCTCCGGAACTTAATCCTGCTGGAACGCTATGGCGTATATTGAAAGGCAAATGGATAAGCCCCGCTGATTACAATACTAAGGACTCTCTTTTATATTGTACAAACAGGGCTCTAGCATCTGTATGTACGAACTTATTTGTGAATTACTCATATGTATAAAATTAATTTTGAATAGTTACTTATCATTAATTTCACATTAAAAAAACAAAAAATAATGAATCATGCGTTTATCTTCCAAGTACACAATTATCCTAAACTTTTACATAGAATCGTAAGTTTACTAATTGCTCCGAATCATTACTGCTTCATCCATGTGGATAAAAAGGTAGACATTAATCAATTTAAAGAATACATTAAAAATGATCATATAATCTTTCTTAATGATAGCGAGCGTATCATAGTTAATCATGGAGGTTTTTCTCAGATACAATGCACTATTAATCTTCTTAAGAAAGTAAAGGATTTTCCAATAAAATTTGACTATGTACACTCCCTAAGCGGACAAGATTTTCCATTAGTAAATCCTTTATCTTTCGATAATTTTTTTGAAACTCACAAAGGAAATAGTTATATGATATTTGATACTCAAGAGGAACACTTACTATGGTCTAAACCTAGAGGAAAATATGAAGAAAGGTATAGAAAATTTCATTTTCCTGATAAAAAAATTAACCCTATATTACTAAAATTAATCAATGGGATACAACGCATTTTTTATCTTAGAAGACCATAAAACAAGTTAAAGCTGGCTGGAGTTGGTTCTCATGGCATATTTCT
>NZ_JBBKBS010000041.1:0-9282 GCF_037890285.1 Phocaeicola sp. HCN-40430 | reverse complement strand
AATTATACTCATTCAGTGCCTTTCCCCAGCTGCGTGTAATGTCGGCAGAAGACCATGAACTTCCCGTACCATAACGGTTCTGGAAACTGGGCGCCACAAATACATTCGAGATTTCAGTATTGCTGTTTACCGTAATCCGTACACGTCCTTCCTTACCTTTCTTTGTGGTAATTACAATGGCTCCATTTGCCGCATCCGAACCATACAATGCAGCTGCAGCCGCACCGGTCAGCACCGACATCGATTCGATATCTTCCGGGTTAATATCCGCAATCGGTTCAGTAGCACCTTTCGAGTCAAACTCAGTACCTCCCTTATTGTTGGCAGAAAACATCGGAACACCGTCAATTACATACAAGGCATTAGAAGACTGCATGATTGATTTGGTACCACGCATCACTACTTTCGAGATACCTCCCACACCCGAAGAAGAAGCATTAATGTTTACTCCCGCTACTTTACCGCTCAACGAGTTCACAAAGTTCACATCCTTGTTGGATGTCACATCATCGGCGTTTACCTGCTGTACGTTATAAGAAAGAGCTTTCTCCGAACGTTTGATACCCAAAGCAGTCACCACGACTTCTTCCAGCACTTCCGTATCTTCTTTCAGTACAAGTTGCGACAACTTAGGATCCATAGCCGCCAAAGTCATCGTTTTATATCCGATGTACGACACATTCAGTGTTGCATCCTCCGGCACATTTTCCAGAGAAAACTTTCCGTCAAAATCCGTAATTGTACCATTGGTTGTTCCGTTGACCAGGATACTTGCACCGATAATCGGCTCTCCGTTGGCATCAACTACTGTACCGGAAATGTTCCGGGGTTTAGACGATTTAGCCTGCGCTTGCTGACGTAAATAGACTTTTTCCTTGCCTATTTCAAAAGTTACATTCGAACCGGCAAACAAACGTTTCAGCACTTCGGCCAATTCTTCGTTCTTGGCAGTTACAGTGACCTTCTTTTCCGGATCTACCGTCGGACGACTGTATGCTACACTCAGACCTGTTTGTTCTGTGATGACATCAAAAACTTTCTCAAGTTTGACATTTTTCATCTCTAAGGATACTTTTTGGCCGTAGGATGCCAACCCCGATGCCATAAAGAAAGCAAAAGCAAATAGATATCTGCGTTTCATAAATTAGATAGTTTATGTTTTAATAGTATTTTGTTTTTCTGTATAAATTCAACGTTTTTTATCAATTGACACATAGATGAAACAAACGGGTGAGGAAAAATTCATTTTTTTCTCATTTTTTTTTGCAATCCGCTTTTTATCAGGCCAGAACTATCCACACAAAAAAACGGCCGCCTCTTCCGAAGCAGCCGTTTCCTTATTCTGTCAGATCAGTCAGTTCAAACCATCCAGATCAGTCCAACTCCTCTACATATACCTTTTTTTCCTTTTTCTCATACCGGAAAGTCAAAGGAGATATCATCTCCAGTTCAGACAAGACACTCTCCAGTGTTGCATTCGGAGAAGACAATGTAATCAATATATTATCAGCCAGATTTGTATCTACGACAAATTCCACGTCAAACCAACGCTCCAGCTTCACCATCACATCCTCTATCCGTTCATCCTTGAAAGATAAGATATTATCCTTCCACACCGACGATTTTCCCACATTCTCTACCTTGTTTATCCGATACATGCAGGTAGCCTTGTCGTACACAAAACTTTCTCCCGGATGCAGCCTCACCTCATCTCCCTTTGCAAGTACCATGTCAATCTTTCCTTCATCCAGTTCCACAGTGATCTGTTCGTTTTCAGAATAAGCATTGACATTAAACGATGTGCCCAGCACTTTCACTTTCGTATCTCCCAGTTTCACGATAAACGGACGTTTCTCGTTTTTGGCCACTTTAAAGTAAGCCTCTCCTTCAAATTCCACTTCGCGGTCTCCAAGTCCGAACTGCACAGGATACTTCAGATGCGAATCCGAGTTGATATACATACGGGTACCATCCTGAAAAGCCATCTGAATCCGTTCTCCCTTCGGTACATACAGTTCTTCCAGCGGACCGGTACCAAACAGGTTCACCCGGGAATCCAGACGGAAATACAGACCTATCACCAGCACCAGTGGCAGCAATACCGCAGCCACCCTTCCTACATATCGTTTTATCTTTCTTCTTCGGATTCTGCTGCATATCACCTCCCACATTTTATCTCCCGGTATTTCATGGTTCACCAGAAATTCCGCATCCTCCTGCGAGAAGCATTCACACTCTCTATAAAAACGTTCCGAAAAATACTCCGAGCCCTCCTCCGTAGCCAGCCATCTTGCTACTTGTCTCGCCTCTTCCTGAGTGGCAAGCCCGGCAAGCACCTTTTCTATTGTTTTTTCATCCGGTCTATCCATTGTTTTCCTATTTGTCTTTTTGAGTTAGACACCTATCTTGCCAATAAGGACTATAGCAATGACAATTATTAACAATTCCTTCAAACACAATCTGAGGAATTTCAACGATTCCGAATAATGCGTTTTCACCGTATTGACAGACAAATTCATGCGTTCCGCTATCTCGGAGTTACTCATTTCCTCCTTCAGCTTCAGCAGACAGATGGTCTTCTTTTGTTCGGGAAGTTTTTCTATAGCCTTGTAAACCAAGTCCATTCTCTCCCTCTTCTCCATCTTTACAATCAGATCATCCTCGTATTCGGGCATCCCTTGAGCAATTTCGTAATTTTTTTCAAGTGCAGAAGTTTCGTTCCTTATCACATTGAGTACATAATTCTTTGTCATTGTAAACAGAAAATTCTTCAGGCTTATGTCCACATTCAAGTCCGAACGATACTCCCACAAACGCACGAAAACATATTGTATCGCATCCTCTGCCTTGTCCTTATCCATCAAATACCGATAAGACAAGGCATACAGCAAACGGTAATATTTATAATATACCTGAGTAAAAGCACGATGGTCTCCTTCTTTTATAAAGCGGTATAACTGTTCATCCGAATAATCCAAACTTCCGGTCAATTTCATACTATAAATCCACCCTAAATTTAACTATAACCATAAGCACATACTCTCTATCAGGTAAAATTAATCTATGCAAAAGTTCTTCGAACCATCAGTCAAAGATAAAGAGAAAATCAATCACTGCAAAAAGTTACAGCCAGTTTCTCTGTTTCCGTATGCGCGGCAAACTCCGGCGCATAAACCGACTGTACCGAAGCCATACCTGCCCTGTACGTACCGCTGCGGTCGATATATACGTCATACTCCAGCACGTAAGTACCTTTTCTCATCCGGTCGATAAAAAACTCGGTCGATGCGTCACGGCTCACCCGGTAGCATCCCGTACCACCCATGCGGCAATATCCCGACAACTGTTCCACCGGCTCCATGCAGGCAGCCCGTTCATCCTTCACCCGTACAAAGTCCATGTCGCGGTCGGCACGCACCGTCAGTCTCACCGTCAGCTTGTCTCCCGGTTTCAGCACCGTCTGTCCGTCTGCCGGCTTTCCCTCTTTCCGATACTCCCGGTCTACATACAGTCCGTGCCCCTCATCTGCCTTCAGCCGGTCCATCTGTTCCGTATATTGTGCATACACGGCTCCCCAGCCTATGCCCTTTCCGGTCTTTTCCACTATCACACGGTCCACCTTGGTCTCCTTGCCTTCCCAGCTCCGGCGCACATAACCTAAAGCATCCTGTGGGGTTTCCCATACCGTCTTGCCCACGGTCGCCTTCATCGGTCCGGCTTCCTCCATCCGATGTTCCCCGCCACACAAGAACGCATACACCGCATCCGCCGTAGCAATCGGAGTCTCCCATGCCTGTACCTGCTTCTGCTTCAGCAGCCATCGCTTCATCTCTCCCTCCATCCGTTCGTCCGGAGCCAGCCGGCGGATTGCTTCCAGGGCAGCCGTCTGGGCAGGAATCCGGTAACTGCTCCACGAATAGGCCGCCTTCGGTGTGTCAAAGTAACGCCCCATCTCCTTGCTGTACACCGTATACTCTTTTACAGACTGCATCAGTTCTGCCGCCTTCCGGGTTCTGCCGCAAGCCTGCATCACTATCGCATGCATCGCTTTTTCATAAATGCCATACACCTTCTGCTCTTCCATCCGGTCCAGCATCCAGTCCACTTTCTTCTGCTCCGGCAGACTCACTTTATCCGGGCACAAAGCCTGCATATACAGCCAGCGTACCGTCTCCGTACGGGGAACTGCCTTACCCTTTCCTTCCTTCTCCAATTTCCGAAGCTCCTCATACTCTTTCTCCACCTCTGCCTTCAGGTAATTCATGGCCCGCACATACATCGGTTCCGCTCCCTGTTCCAGTTTTCCGGTCAGCGCATACAGCCGGCTCAGCAGTTCGGCAATCTGTGTCGTCACATACAGATTCCCTTCCATGCCGCGGTACCAGCTCCACGAACCGTCTTCGCGCTGCAAGCCCTTCAGTTTTTCCACAGCCGTCCGCAATTCCTGTTCCCGGATGTTCCGGTCGAACAGCCGGACTATCTGTCTCCGTTGTTCCGTTTCCTTCATCGCTTCTGCCAGCCAGGGCATTTCCTCCTCCAGCAGCCCTTTCAAGTCGGCATTCTGTTCCAGCGGACTCTGTGTATGCTCATCCAGTGTCCCCGCAGCTTCCCAAACCTTCCATACCTCTTCGATGCGCGGATTCAAATCCACAAGATGCGCAGCCAGACTCTGTGCATAGTACGCCGAAGCCCAGGCAATGGCATCCTCCGAAGCCGGATTCCCCAATGCCGGCAAAGCCTGTACCACATACCAGTCCGGATTGGCTGTCATCTCCACCGTCAGTCTTCTGTCGGCAGCTGTCTCGCTCTGTCCGTTGAACAAATCCTCCGTCTTTATCACCAGCGTATCCGCTCCGTCCAGTTGCAGCGGAACCGTTTCCGTTACCCACTGCCTGTCGGTCAGCACCGGCAGATACCGCTGCTCGCCGTCGGTATGCGCACCGGCTTCCGCCACCACCTTGCACACCAGTACCTCATGGCGTCCGTTAGCTTCAAAATCGAAATACACCTGTCCGGTTTCTCCCTTTGCCGTACGGAATTTCTTTTTGGCAGAAAAAACCACCTTGTCCGTCATCGGATCGGTCAGTTGCAGACGAACTGTCCCTTTCACCTCTTCTTCCGACAGATTCACCAGCGATACCGCCACCTGTGCCCGGTCGCCGGCACGCACAAAACGCGGCAAGTCAGGCTGCACCATAAACGGCTTCGAAGCCACCACCGTATCCGTCATCAGTCCGTAGTCCATGGCTTTTGTATGGGCAAATCCCATCCACTTCCAGGTCGTCAGTGCATCAGGCAACGTAAATACCATGCACACTGTCCCTGCCGAATCCGTACGCAGTTGCGGATAGAAGAAAGCCGTCTCGGCAAAGTTCGTTCTCAGCGGCATGTCTATCGGAGCATCCGGTCCTTCTGCCGTTGCCTCTCCATTTCCTCCTACCGGCACCATTTCCTCCTCAAAGACCACATCCGTCAACTTCGCATTCTTCGGTGCCGCATATTTCACTTCCACCGCATTTCCCGAAAACGCCGGCCTTGCCAATACACAATCTTCCGTAATCTGAACCGTTTCTTCATAATCCCCGAACGCCGGTTTCCACAGCCTGCTGTAGTCTCCCCACTCATCCAGCCTCAGTCCGCTGCCCGCATAATGGTATGCAAACGGCACATACATTCCCGCACGCTGTCCGTTCCACATCGTTCCCGTAAACACATACGGCACTGCCCGGTTAAAATACAGTCCGAATCCCCAGCTATGTCCGTACAGTCTGTCCAGCGAAGCATCATACAGCACTGCCATCACATTGGCACGCACCGGCTTGCCGTCCTTGTCCACAATCTGCATCCGCCATTCCTCCTCTGTGCCCGGAGTCAGACGGTCGCGGAAAGTCTCCCACTTCATCCGGAGCTGCTTCTCCGGTTCGGGACGTACCAGACGCTCCTGGCGGCTGTGCCATACCCCTTTCTTCATAAAGGCCATGTGCACCGTCACCCCGTCTCCATACTCCTTCCGGTACGGATAAGAGAGTTTCACCACCTCGTTGCTCAGATTCATCCGTTCCGATCCGACGCGTCCCTCTTCAGTATACACATCTACAAACAGATACACACTGTCTTCACTGCTTCCCACATACAGATCCACCGCATTCTTCTCGCTCCACGGTCCCTTTTCATCCCGGTAAAACCATTCCGTTGCCACTACCGGCATCCGTCCCGTATGCAGCGAGCACCACACAAAGTCCTGCTCCGTCTTCCCTTCTCTTCCGGCTTCATCACAGGCCGATGCCTCCATCCGGTACATACCGTCGGGCAAGTTCCACACAGCGGCAGGCGAGAACGCTTCCTGTGCCTTCCGCTTCCCTTCGTACACCAACTTTCCTTTCTTTCCGTCTTCTCTCCGTTCAAACACCCGGAAAATCACCTCCGTATCCACCGGCATTCCGTTCAGGTTCTGTACCCGGAAGACCATCTCTTCCTTCTTCTCCCGCACCATTGTTTCGCGCAGTCCCTCTATCTGCAGTCCGATGGAACAACTGCCCACCGGCAGCACCATCTGTCCTGCCTGAGTCTCTCCGGCTCCGTCGGTCACCTCCGCCTTCAGCGTATACGCATAATAAAAACAAGATCCTTTCCGGAACACTTCACGCTCCGGACGGGTAAGACACACCTCTACAGCAAACCGCCCTTCGGCATCCGTCCTTACCGTTCCATGCTGAATCTCCTCTCCCTGTCCGCCGGGCATCCAGAACCAGCGCATGGCACGCGTCATACGGAAGTCCACCTCCGCATTCCGTACCGGCGCCCCCGCAAAAGTCAGTGCCCGTCCTTCCACGCGCAGACTGTCCCCCCAGGTATACGCCTTTTCCACCGGTGTAAACGTCACCTCAAAAGTGGGCCGTTTATATTCTTCTACCTTTATATAAGCCGAAGTTCCGAACGCCTTCACCAGTGCCTCTCCCGGAAGCACCTGTTGCGGCAACACCAGTTCCGCAGCAAACGTACCCCATTCATCGGTACGCACAGCCGTTTTCTTCCATTCCTTTCCGTGCAGCACCAGCACCGCTTCATCCGTCTCGTTGGCAGCCACCTGCAACGAGTCTCCCCGCTGCCGGTATACCACACCCGATACCCGTACCGTCTGTCCCGGCCGGTACAGCGAACGGTCGGTAAAGAGCGATGTCCTTCTCCTCCATTCCTCTTCCGGGGCTACTGTCTGCCTGTACAAAGACAGAGACCCGATGGCCATAAAGTCATTCCCCAGAGTCCGCACATTACACAATAGCTCCCTGCCCTCCGGCACTTCCACCCGCACACATCCTCTCTCGTCCGCCTTGTCCGTCTTCTTCACTATATACGTACCGTTCTTCTCCTCATACATCACCAGTTCCGCGCCCGGCACCGGCTGTCCGGTCCGCTTGTCCACTGCTACCACCTCATCACAGTTCTTTCCGGCCGTCAACGCCACACACTGATAAGGCGACACATGCAGCACCGTATAATCCACCTTCTCCGCATACCCTTCGGGCACCGTCTTCAGCAGATAAATCCCCGGCTCCGGCATTCTCCAGCGTACCACCGTATCCATCTGCCGGAAATCCTCCGTCGGCTTCAGCTGCCAGCGCTGCACCTCGGTCCGCTTCCCGAACTTCTTGACCCATCGTTTATACTCGTCCTGCCGGTTATTCTCTACCTCCAGCGGAGTCAGATTCAGGCGATACACCTCCATCCGCAGTGCCGTCAGATTCTTGTAAGTCACCCTCAGTTCCGCTTCCTCCTCCGGATACACAAACGGAATCTCCACCCGCAGCGCCGGTGTTTCTATCCGTTCCATCACCCCTTTCAGCGCCTTCACCGTTTCAGCCTTGGGATA
Source organism: Phocaeicola sp. HCN-40430 (assembly GCF_037890285.1). Classification (NCBI taxonomy): domain Bacteria; kingdom Pseudomonadati; phylum Bacteroidota; class Bacteroidia; order Bacteroidales; family Bacteroidaceae; genus Phocaeicola; species Phocaeicola sp. HCN-40430. Next base: position 1,412 of record NZ_JBBKBS010000041.1, on the reverse strand, counting down.
CCTCTTCCATCCCTTCTCCGCAGTCTGGTATGCCTTCCGCAAGTCCCCTTCCTGTTCATACAGCAAAGCCCGTCTCAGATACACCTCTGCACACACTTCCAGATCGGCAAACTCCCGGCTCCATTTCTCCAGCAGACCGCCATACTCCTCTCCGCTCAGCCGGAAGCGTTCTCCTGCCACTCCGCGCTGTGCCTGCCATTCCGCCTTCGCCAGTTGTGTAATCAGGAAGCCCTCCCGGTTTCCGTTCCCGTAAAAAGCCAGCAGGTCATCATACATCCGTACAATCTCCTCTTGCACCTTCTCCATCCGGTTCCATCGCCATGCCCCGTTCAAGGCACGTATTGCTTCCCTGGTCAGCAGGTCGTACATCGAGTCACCCAAATAGCGTTCACTCAACTTTCCCGTCTGCGTCATCGGTACAAAGTCGTCAGCCGAAGCACCCTTCAGCACCTCCTTCGGCGCCAAGGAACGTCTGAAATACACCAGTGCGCTGTCCACATCCTCTTCCCGTCCCTGTTCCGCCAGTCTGCTTCCCAGGAGACTGTAGAGCACCGCCTTTCCCAGCGGCTCCGTTTCCTTCTCCGCCCAGTCCTCCAGCTGTTTCCGGTCCACCGGAATACTGTCCGGAGCAATCATTCCCCTATATTGTGCCCGCATCAGCCAGGCTTTCATCATCTGCGGCAAATTTCCTTCCGTCTCCGCCCTGGTATAAATCTTGTCCAACACCCCGATTACCGACTTCGGCAAATCCTTCTGTTGCAAGGTTTCCACTTCTTTCCACCATGCTGTATAAGTCTGTGCCCACGAAAAAAGCGGGAAAAGGGCAAGCAGTAAAAAAGCCCTTATTTGTTGTCCTCTTGTCTTCATATCCTTTTGTTTTGGGTTTCACAATCCCGCCCTTACCCTTCCTTTTACACCCGAAGCGTACGACACGATACGGCGGTCTTTTATAAAGAAATGGAATTTCCCCCGAAATACTGCGATTTTTATCTTAAATAAGGCTAAACACAAGATTTTTACCCACTCATTCAATTATTTTGACAATAAAAAAGCGCACCTCTGTCTAAGAGGTGCGCTCATCCCAACCGGATAAAATCGTTATTTACGCCACTTCTCATTAAAGAATGTAAATAAATGCAAATTGACTGTAACTAATTTTTGAGTTTTCATTCTGTTTATTAAGGAAAAAACGTATATTTGTGGCGGAAATATACCCGTGTGTTCGGCTGTGAGAGCGCACCTCTTAGACAGAAGTACCCCCGGAGCTGTATTCCATCTTCCTTGTAAACACTTGATTCATAGCATCATACAGGCGCTATGGAGGAAGAGAAAATATATACATTATTTTTTAACAACCCTAAAATCAGTAAATTAATTATACAAAAAATACATTTTGCAAGTCATTCTGTGTT
>NZ_JBBKBS010000040.1:0-9778 GCF_037890285.1 Phocaeicola sp. HCN-40430 | reverse complement strand
TCGTACCGCCCAACCCGACCGAATTGGTAGCCCGTCCGGTACTGGATCAGGCCATTGCCCGGCTGAAAGAGCGTTACGACTACATCATCCTCGATACCGCGCCCATCGGCATTGTGACCGACAGTCTCATCATAAGCCGTGTGGCCGACCTCTGCCTCTATGTCTGCCGCGCCGAAATGACCCCGAAAGCAGCTTTCCAGTATATCAACGAACTGAAGGACAACAGGAAGTTCGGCAAATTAGCCACCGTACTCAACGACATCGACCTGAGCAAGCGCAAGCACAGCTACGGTTACGGCTATGGCAAGAAGTACGGCTATGGCTATGGATACGGTTATGGTTTCCAGAATAATAAGAAAGGATAAACATAAAAATGAAGAACCTGAAGGTAAGCCGGCTCTTAATTAATACTTGTCAGCAAACCAAAGGCTCTTCATTCTCTTTATTTAGCAAACTACACACTGTTATAGCTCTGCGTATTCCTTCCTTGCATCAAAGCAGGGACAGGCTTTACGGATATAAGGACTCAGTTGGGTATGCCCCACAATCCGTGCTTGCGGATAGTCCGCCTTCAGTTGGCGGAGCAGATCCAGCAAGGCACATTTCTGGGTTAAGGTACGGGTGTCGGCAGGACGGTTTTTCCGGTTCAGCCCCCCTTCGTAACATACCCCGATGCTGTGCTCGTTCCATCCGGCTGCATGTGCACCGATCTGATGCAAAGGCCGGCACGGATGAATCACTCCGTCGCGGGTGATATAGAAGTGATAGCCGATATCGGCAAACCCTCGTTCCCGATGGCAGTGCCGAAGTGCTTCTACCGGAAAATCCCGGTCTTCACGCGTCGCACTGCAATGGATTACGATGGTATCTATTTTTCGGAAGTTCTGGAAGTACATATGTTTGAGTTTGTAAGTTTTTTAGTTTGTAAGTTAGGTGACAAGACAGTTATATAAGTTTTTAAGTTTTTTAGTTTGCCAGTTTGTTGATGTTCTCAAACTCAAAAACTCAAGAACTAAGAAACTCATCTTAAGTTTGTTGGTGTTCGCAAACTCATAAACTAAAAAACTTAAAAACTCAAAACTCACATAAACGAACTAAGTCCCAGCGCTCCGGCAATAGCCGTGGCTACGGTGATGATGACTTTGAGGACGATGCCCCACACATTTTTAGGTTTTGAGGAATTTTCCATATAAAGATAAATCTAACAAATATAATTCAAACAATTTGGTTTTAAATTAGTATCCGGACCGCCTGCGTGAGCAACCGGTCCGGAGTTTTTAATCAGACAAGAGGACCTTCACCGGCTTTTTCCGGGGTGATGTCTACGGTGGTTTCACCGGCCTTCTGGGCTTTCAATACCTTACGGACTGCATCACGGGTCGGAACCGGTGTAAATTCCATTCCGGCAAAGATGTTTTTCAGGTCTTCACCCGGTACAAACTGGATGTTTACATCCTTGATATAATCCGAAGTAAACTCCTCTGCTTTTGCGGCACCCTCGCTGCTGATTTGCAGACGAAGCTTGCCCAATTCGCCTAAGTCTACCTGGTTGCCCTCTCGGAGCACTTCAAAGATGTTGTCTACTAAGGCGGTAAGTACCGCCATCACATCGGCACGGTTTACCGTGGTCTGCGAAGCAATCCGCTTCGACATGGTTTTCAGACTGACAGTGTTGCCGATCTGGGCTTTTGCATACGCTTTTTTAATTGCTTCCGGATCCATCGGATTGGAAGATCGCATCGAGATACTGTAATTTAATGCCATAAGCTTAAGTTTTTAAGGTTATTAAATAGGTTACAAGGCGTCTGTTTAAGTTTTTGAGTTTGTAAGTTTTTTAGTTTGTTGGTGTAAGTTTGTTAGTTTGTTAGTTTGTTAGTTTGTTGATGTTCTCAAACTAAAGAACTAAAAAACTCATATTAAGTTGGTTGATGTTCTCAAACTCATAAACTCAAGAACTAAAAAACTCATAACAACTTGTTCCCTCTCTCATTCTGAAACAAAGATACGACACGGGAACAGGGGCTTGGCGGAAAAGGAATGAATGCGATGGAAAATGAAACAATACAGTATAAAATAATTGTCTCAGGCAATGGATATTAGCGGATTTTTTGCTATATTTATAGTGATAAAACAATAATATTCAAGCAATTATGAGAGACACAAGTATTCCTGAAGAGAAGATAGAAAAAGAGTGGGAAATCCATCCTTACTACCGTAGAGAACTGGCCATGGCCTATGCACCCGAACTGAGTCCCGAAGCGGCGGTGAACAGGCTGACCAAATGGCTGAAACTGAACAAGGCTCTGTTCAGGGAACTTCAGGAGTACGGATACCGTCCCAACCAGCGGGTATTTACCCCGGTACAGGTGGAAACAATTTTCCGCTATTTGGGGCGACCCTAAAGCTTGGGTTTACGTGACTATTACCGTGAGCTCACGTGAACAATCGCGTTGGCTTACGTGAACAATCGCGTAAGCGTACGTGACTAATCGTGCAAATTTGATGCAAAAATCGGCAGTTTTGCTCCGAAACCGACGGTTGCGGATGCAACACTGAAAAGAGATTTCAGATAGTAAAGAATTTTCAAACTTTTATTAATCAACAAGATAGGGTGAAAGATGAAAGATGTGAAGCGTGTTTTGTATAATGTTTCAAAATGTACACTAAAAACCCCACCTTTAAAGGTGGCTATTTTGTTGTCATTGCTGCAACATAGTGAAAATATCCTTCACATCTTTCACCAGGCTTCCAGCCGACTGGTTTACAGAATATTAAGGGTGAAAGATTGATACAAAACCAATCTTTCACCATCTTTCATCTTTCACCGGGAACCCGAACTTCTACTCGTAGCCTTCGGAAGGCTCCGGAAGAATGTGATCGATTTCATCCTTGGTACGTTCCACAACGACCCAGAAATTGCCGTTCTTGGTATGTACCTGCTGAAATCCCAGATCCTTCAGTGCACGGCCTACCTGCACGGCATTCAGCCGGACTCCTGCTCCAAAGCGGGCGACAATCTGTGCAGAAGTAATGTACTGCCCCTTTTCCAGTTCCACAGGCGGACGAAAATAAGACAGAATCAGTTCTCGGGCAAGATTAGGAGTTTCGAAGCGGCGGTTTCTTCCGTTCAGCACTTCGATTTCCTTTTCGTCGAACCAGTAGCGATAGCCCCGGTCGAGCAAGGCCTTGGCCTGAGCATACACCCCTTCGTAAGGAATGGGCGTTTTCCAGGGATTCTCAATCTCCTCGATTTCGGCTACTAACCAGCGCCGGGTACCCGTATCATCGGTAAGAAACTGAAGGTTGTTTCCCGTGGCACAGAACGAAGCAATGTGCGGCAGTCGCACCTTATGCCGTCCGTATACCGGACGCTCGTTGACAAAAGCCGTTGTGGTCATCGCCTTGAGCTGATTGAGTTCCTTGCGCTGCATGGAGTCAATTTCCTCGAAGTTAATCAGGATGTTCTCCGTCATTCCGAAAAGATCGTCCTTGGTAAGACGATGGCTGTTGGTCTTCGTGGCATAATAACGGCGCAACACCGGCGGCAGCAGGTTCTCCATAAAGGAACTCTTGAAACAGCCCTGACGGCCCAGAAAGACCAGAATCACATGGTTCACCACCTTGTCGTTGAACACTCCGGCAAGCATACCCACCATCCAGCGGCAGAAATAGTCGCGGAACTGGGCAGGCGAAAGATTGACACACTTCACCATGGCTGCCATACGGCCGATGTAATCCGTCTTTCCGTCCCAGGCAGGAAGGCTGTCGAGATACTCCTGTAAAGGATGAAACTCTTTCACATAATCGCTGGATATCAGCGTACGCAAGCGGGAAATATCCACCTCCATACCCGTGCGCTGCATGTTGCACCAGAGTGAGTTTTCCACATTATCGGTAAGACACTCCCACGGCGCATTTTCCGGCTTTCTGAACCGGAACTCCAGCTGGTGAATCAGGGTGTTCATCCGCAGTTCCACATGCTCGTTGAGGTAATTTTCCATTTCCTCCACACTGGCACGGTTGAGCAGCCGCCGTTCCCGGTTCTGCCGGACAGGACGATAATCCGCCAGCCGGCAGGTAGCATGTTCGGCAGTCAGTGCATAACAGCTCTGCACGGTTGCCCCCACCGAATGTTCCACCGCCTCGTAGTCGGCAAAGACACGCAGCGCCCACTTTTCGGCCTCCTGCTTCTTTACCCCGAAGCGGTTCATCCAATACAGACAGCGGCAGATGTAGTCGTTGTGGCGGTGCTCCTCGTAGCGTGCCCCGTCCTCTTCCACCAGACGCCGCACCACCGGTTCCGCCATCCGTACCGTCACCGCCCTGCATCCTCCTGCGGCAGATTCCTCTGCACAGTCGGACACGGGAAAAGCTTCGGCATCGGGACGGAACAACACATCCGGGTCGTGACAAATGACCGACATCCTCGTGGCATTCTTGCACTGCAAGTCCATGGGAACTCCCAGCAGGTCGGCATAATACGCGTTCACCTTCTTCCAGACAGAAAGAAAGTTGCGCTTCGTCACCGGAGCATCCACACGCACCATCACCCGGATACCGCATCCCGACAAGGTAAAATGCACCAGAAACGCATATTTGTCCTGCCGCAGCCGATGCATGGCACGATACAGTGCGTCGCCCTCCAGCCCGTCTATATCGCCCATGATAAATCCGGAATACCCGGTAATATGACGGTCGGAGCGCCCGCCCTCCAGACTTACGGAAGGCACAAAGGCAGGCTGGTTCATTTTCATGTTGCGCAGATACCCTTTGAGGTTGTCCGCATTACCGGTATCCCCCTCTCCCTCCAGTGTACGGATTTTGGAGAGCGTTTCCCGATAGTGCAGGGTAACATCACGGTGCAAAGGACCTTTGATTTCGTCGACAATGGCCTCCCACGAAGAAGCCTGTGGATGTGTGTCGCGTAATGAAAGAAAACGCGACGGACAGAAAATTTGTTTTTTGCTCATAGCATTAAATTTAGATTTTTACTCAAGCCCCGAAAATCGGAAGCCTTAATTGGCTGTGAAGATACAATAAGCCTCAAAAACGGGATTTTCCCTCCATGAAAGGAAAATGCCCCGCAAAAAATAATGCAAAAAATACAAGAGACAGACATGAGTACCCAACAACCGGACTCCCTGATGGGAATTATGCTGGAATATTTCCGGCACGCCAGCCAGCTGCCAATCTCTACCCTGTGCAGCGAAGCCGGCATCAGTACAAAGACGTATTTGAAATTAAAAAAAAAGATTATCCTCCCCTTGTAAGGATATGTAAACTTTTCTGTGTACTCTACATGCATTTCCCTCCCGAAGAACTGGGAGAGATGGCAAAAGAAGCCACGGAACTATGGGCAGAAGGCATCAGGGAAAAAGAAAAGAGAAAGTAATATTACATATATATGCAATAACAAAAAAAATAATGCATAAAATTTTATTCATATGCAAAAGACCACTTATCTTTGCGCCCCGAAAACAGAGCTATAACTAATCTGAAAACGGATTAAACAAAAATGCATAAAAATACTTATCCCATACTCACTGCTCAGGAAGCAGCCCTTCTGATTCACCACGGAGACACCTTGGGAATCGGAGGGTTTTCATCGGTAGGAACCCCCAAGGCAGTACCCGCTGCCCTGGCTTCCCACGCACAGGCCCAACACGAGGCCGGTAAGGAATTCAAGGTAGGACTCATCACCGGAGGAGCTACCGGAAACACCATCGACAGTGCCCTGGCACAAGCCGGAGCCGTCAGTTTCCGTACCCCTTTCCAGTCGAACAAAGACATGCGAAACGCCATCAACAGCGGCGATGTAGCCTACTACGACGTACACCTCTCCCACATCGGTCAGGACGTACGCTACGGCTTCCTTCCCAAGATCAATGTGGCACTGATTGAAGCTTCCGATGTAACAGCCGACGGCGAAATTACCCTCACCACTTCGGTGGGTATCTCGCCTACCCTGATTCAGCAGGCAGACAAAGTGATTATCGAACTGAACCGTATGCACAGCGGCAAACTGCAGGGCATGCACGACATTTATACTCCTTCGGCTCCTCCCGCACGCACCGACATCCCCATTTTCCGGGTAAGCGACCGTGCCGGCAGTCCGGTGGTAAAAGTCGCCCCGAAAAAGATTGCTGCCATTGTGGAAACCCACGAACGCGACCACATTGCTCCTTTCACTCCGCAGAATGAAACCACGCTCCAGATTGGAAACAACGTGGCGCAGTTTCTGCTTTCGGAATGGAAGAAAGGCCGTATTCCTCAGGAGTTCCTTCCGCTGCAGTCGGGTGTAGGCAACATTGCCAATGCCGTATTAGGTGCCTTGGGCGACGATACACAGCTCCCTGCCTTTACTATGTTTACAGAAGTGATTCAGAACTCAGTCATTGACCTGATGCAAAAAGGACGCATCCGTTTTGCTACCGGCAGCTCATTGACGCTGAGTGAAGACCATTTGGATATGATATACAACGACCTTCCTTTCTTCCGCGACCGGCTTTTGCTGCGTCCGCAGGAGATTACCAACCATCCGGAAATGATCCGCCGTTTGGGCATCATCGCCATCAACACGGCACTGGAGGCTGACATTTTCGGAAACGTGAACAGTACGCACGTATCGGGCAGCAAGATTATGAACGGTATCGGCGGTTCCGCGGATTTCTCGCGCAACGCCTACCTGTCTATCTTCACCACTCCTTCTACGGCAAAGAACGGTCTGATTTCGTCCATCGTGCCCCAGGTGTCGCACGTAGACAGTACGGAACACGATGTCCGCATCTTAGTGACCGAACAGGGTGTAGCCGACCTTCGCGGCAAATCGCCCCGCCAGCGTGCACAGTGTATCATCGAGAACTGTGCTCATCCCGACTACAAGCAGCTGTTGTGGGATTACCTGAAACTCTCGGAAGGCAAGTCGTGTCATACCCCTTTCAGCCTCCGCAACGCTTTCCAGATGCATCTCGCCTATGAAGAAACAGGCGACATGCGGAATACTACTTATATCGCTTAAAATAAACTTATTATAATTATTAATTTATGGAGGATATCACCTGTATGGGTGGTATCCTTTCTTGGTATGTGAGTATTTGAAACTTAATTACTATTTATAACGATATTATTCATGACGAATACAACTGAAAATAACAAGCGGATTGCGAAGAATACGATGTTACTGTATGTGAGAATGCTTATTTTAATAGGTATTCAGCTATATACCGTACCTATCATTTTAAACACCTTAGGTATTGAAGATTATGGTATTTATAATGTTGTAGGGGGCATTGTAACTATGTTCTCTTTCATTGGAAGTTCTTTAGCTTCAGGCTCACAAAGATTTATAGCATTTGAAATTGGAAGAAAAAATAAAGAACAATTAAAAAATATATTTAATACTATTATTACTGTTTACTTCGTATTAGCAATTATTGCACTTATACTATTAGAAGCTGGCGGATACTGGCTATTAAATTACCATATGAAAATACCAGAAAGTCGCATGTATGCAGCTAATTGGGTATTTCAGCTGTCAATTCTTTCATTCCTCATCAATCTTATCTCTATACCTTATAATTCAGTTGTAATAGCACATGAAAAGATGTCTGTTTTTGCTTATATAAGCATTATAGAATGTATTTTCAAGCTAATAGCAGCTATTCTACTACAATATATACTCTTCGACCACTTAATTACCTATGCTATATTAATCTGTCTCATTACTGTTATCATACGAAGCATATATCAGATTTATTGCTATAAAAGATTCGAAGAATGCCAAACCTACCATTTTTCATGGGATTCAGACAAAGGAAAAGAATTATTAACTTATTCAGGTTGGAATATAATAGGCACTATAGCAATCATATCAAGACAACAAGGATTAAATATAATCATAAATATTTTCTTTGGGCCTATATTAAATGCAGCTCATTCCATTGGGCAACAAATTAATGGAGTGATAACTCAATTTATTAACAATGTATATATAGCTACCCGTCCACAAATTACAAAACTATTTGCAAACAATCAAACAGCCGAGATGTGGAATCTTGTATTCAGAAGTAGTAAATTGGCTTTTTATTTATTAATGATCTTAAGTATTCCTCTTTTAATTGAATTAGATAAGATTTTAAATCTATGGCTTCACAATGTTCCTCCTTACAGCGTAGCAATAGGAAGACTTATGATCTTAACCATATTAATAGAAACCTTAGCAAATCAAATCATTGGTGCTTATCAAGCTGCAAATAAAATAAAACGCTATCAGATTTATTCAAGTACTATTATTTTATTAAATATCCCGATATCATATATTTCTTTATTAATCCTTCCGAGTTATCCACTCACGCCCTATTTTATTTCAGTTGTTCTATCAATCTTCTATACTTTTTCCATCATATGGAACGCAAAAAAAGAACTTGGAATGAATATACTAAAATATACTAAACATGTTTTACTCAACGTTATCATAATATATTGCACTATTGTTTTTACTGTTTGGATTAGTATAACATCATTCTCTCCCTCTATATTCAGAATATTATTGACATGTTCAATAACTATAATATACTCATTCGCAGCTATTTGGACATTAGGACTCGATAAAACAGAAAAAGAATTTATAATCAACATAACATTAAAGAAACTTCACAAAAAATGAAAACTCCTAAAATTATCGCAGAAATCGGTTGCAATCACAAAGGTGATATGGCAATCGCTAAAGAAATGATTATGACAGCAGCAACTTACTGCAAAGCAGATGTTGTAAAATTTCAAAAACGCTGTAACAAAGAATTACTCAGTCCAGAAGAATATAATGCTCCACACCCAAATCCTCAAAATTCTTATGGAGCAACATACGGCGAACATAGAGAGTTCTTGGAATTCAATCTGGAACAACACCGCCAATTGCAAAAATGGTGTGAAGAATTTGGAATAGAATATTCTACATCCGTATGGGATGTAACTTCTGCAAAAGAAATCTGTACATTAAAACCAAGTCTTATTAAAGTTCCATCAGCTTGCAATCTAAATAAAGAACTTCTGACCTATCTATGTGAAAACTTTGAAGGAGAAATCCACTTGTCATTCGGGATGACAACACGTGAAGAAGAAGAACAAATTATCAGTTTCTTTGAAGAAAAAGGACGAAATAAAGATCTTGTAATTTACGATTGTACTTCAGGCTACCCTGTACCTTTCGAAGATATTTGTCTGCTTGAAATCACTCGCCTCCGTGAACTTTATGCACACCGCGTAAAAGCTATCGGATTCTCCGGTCACCATTTAGGTATTGCAGTAGACTCAGCAGCCGTAGCTCTCGGTGCAGAATGGGTAGAGCGTCACTATACTCTAGACCGCACTTGGAAAGGCACAGACCATGCAGCATCATTGGAACCAGATGGAGTACGTAAATTAGCCCGTGACTGCCGCGCTGTAGCAAAGGCTCTTAGCTATAAAAAAGAAGAAATTTTAGATATAGAAAAAGTACAGCGAAACAAATTAAAGAAAAATCAAGTTAAATGGTAAAAAAATGAAAACAATAGCTTTCATTCCTGTAAGAGGAGGAAGTAAATCCATCCCTCTTAAAAACATTAAATTATTTTGTGGTAAACCACTAGTATGTTGGAATATAGAAGCGTTAGAGGCATGTAGTCTTATTGATAAAATTATAGTTGCAACAGATTCTGATCAAATAGAAGAAACTATTGCAAATCAAAATTATAAGAAAACTGAAGTTTATAGACGCTCCGCAGAAAATGCTTGCGATACA
>NZ_JBBKBS010000039.1:0-10928 GCF_037890285.1 Phocaeicola sp. HCN-40430 | reverse complement strand
CCGGTTCCCATAGATATAAATCTGCATATCCAGGATTCCCACTTCGCGGATTCCCGCCTTCACTTCCTCCCATACATGGGCATGCTCCTCCACGTACGCCGCTATCAGCTCCTTGTCGTCGTAGAGATCCAAAGTCTGGCAATATCTTTTCATTCTCTTTATATATAAATTAATTTATCATTTCTTTTACCACATTCTTCAGAAACAGCGTGTTCCCGATGATATACCGTCTCCACATCCGTTTCGGCTCCTTCAGCAAACGGTACAACCACTCCAGGCCATGCTCCTGCCACCACAGCGGAGCACGCTCCACCGTACCCGCAAAGAAGTCAAACACCGCCCCAATCGTTCCCACGTGGCAATGAATCTCCAGTTCCTTCCAGTGCGTATACGTCCACTTCTCCTGCTTCGGTGCCGTCATACCAATCCACAGCAAGTCCGGATTCGCCCTGTTAATCGCTTCGATAATCCCTTTGTTATCCTCTTCGCTAAACTCCGGCTTATACGGAGGCGAATACGTTTCCACCTTGATGTTCGGATAATCCACAGCCGCCCGCTTCCGGATCAGCTCCAGCACCTTCTCGCTGCTACCCATAAAGAAACACGTACCCCCTTTCCGGTTCAGTCTGTCCATTTCGTGCACAAACAAGTCCCATCCTGCAATACGCTCCACAGGCTGCGATTTCGCTTTCAGCCACCGGCACGCCATCACCACGCTGGCCCCGTCGGGAATCAGTACATCCCCTTTGGTCAGTGCTTCGGCAAACAGGCTGTCTTTCAGAGCCGTATTATAAGAATGAGCATTAATCGTATTGATAAGCAACTTGCCATCAGGCAACGACGATAGCTCCCTTCTGGAAGTCAGAAGAGATAACTCTTTCAGTTTTAGCATATATAATAAGATTAAATATTATTTTTGCGTATCCAAGTCCAATCTGTAAAGCATGATGAAAACTTACGACATAGATACCCTTTATCAGAAGTATAAATCGCTGAACAAGCGTCAGCGTGTGCGTTTATTGTCCCGTCTTCAGGCGCGGGGCATTGCCATTGTCCGCATCCAGCCCTATACCTATTCCGAGGCACCCGGTATCAAGCATTTATTCTTTTATTTTGAGGGAAGCCCGGAAGCTGTTCCCTATTTTCTTTTGGAACCCTCTGTGTGGCAGACGGTGCAGACGGTGTTGATGGAAGAGGAGTGAACCAGACACTCCGGTTTATGGAATAAAATAAGGAGACCCGTTCCCAGGCCTCCTGCATATTATTTAAGCAAAAGTCAATTTACGAAACACCAGTTAGTTATCTTTTACCTGGCTGTCAATAATTTTTTTCAATCCTTCTTTCAGGTTATCATATTGCAATAATTGCGACATCGCCACATTGTCTATGATGATGACCTTTTTGCTCGATTTAGAATTTCTTGCCGCCTCTATATACGTATTACGTGTTACAGATGAGGTTGTAAACAAGAAGCCTAGTTCGGCCATATTCGAAGCATTTTCCAGTTTGCTATGGAAGAGAATATAATCATTCTTATCCGTTTTCGTATCCGGCTTATTTTTACATTCAATCAATATATACTTTCCGAATTTAGAAAGGAATTCATCTTTTATATCATTTCGGATCACTAAATCCACCTCGTTCAGCGACTCGTCCTTCACCCTTTTCATGATTTCCTGAAATCCGATACTTCTGAAAAGAACAGCAATAAAATCTTCGTATTTCTTTCCCTTCTTAAACGCATCGTTTTCATTTTTCAAGTCCATATAGTAGGAGAGAAGTGCTACATTCACTTTCGAAGGTTCATTTTCTATTGAAAAATAATACTCCTCTATAATATTTTTCAGTTCCGGTTTCCATTCGTCATATGTTCTTTTTTCCGAGAATCCGATCACTTCCCCTCTTGCCAGCATTTTAGACAATTGAGGCATATATTCCACAATAAACTTTGATACAAATAAAATTTTGGAAAACGGATTGATTTCGATGATTCTTTGAGCCAGCGACATTCCGTCAAATTCATAGCAATCCATTCGCAGGTCGAGCAATACCAGATTATAGAATTTATTTTCTATGCAGTATTCAATATCCTCCTTACCCGATGCAAAAAAGACATTCGCTTCCGGAAATATCTCTTTTATCGTTGCAGTCAAAGCTTGTGCCTGAACAGCTTCATCATCTATTATTAAAATCTGCTTGACATCCATCCGTATTAGAAATTTATATTAAAATCATGCTTGGCAAATGCAGACAGATGCTCCATATGTCTGTCATACGATGTAGTAACACTCTTCAAAACCTTATTTAGCTGTGCTACATTTTCGCTGAGCCTGTCTATACGCCGAGCTTGCACTTCCGGGTTATGCCTGGGGGTTGGAGTATAATTTTTCCTTTTGCTATTCATTGGGTGCTAAGTAACTGTATTTGCAAATATAGAAAGAATATGATTTCAATCAACAATTTAGCTGTATTTTATTTTATTCCTGTTTTTTCAGAAACCTGTAAATCTTAGTGTGGCATAATCCGAACGTAAAATCAGGCTCTTTCCATCCGCTTTTACCACTTCGAAAGTTGTTTCCAGACTATTTATTCCATACGGTATCAAGTCCTCCAAAGCAGTAGCCTCTTTGCTGTCTGTTGTCCAGTCCCGATAATGAAAATCCTTCATTGTAACCGTTTTTTCATCCTCTCCATACATAAAACGGCCCACCGAAGGCTTGTAACCATGAGCACCCTGTTTCTCGGCTACATCCACCACCCACAGCTGTATACTATAATAAATCCGTTCGCAGGGATGCGTTTTTCCGTCTTCGTGTGTAGTAAACTCTTCCAGTTTCCACATCCCCTCTATTTTATCGTTGATGGGTGCCTTCTTGCATCCACCCATCAGGAGCAGCAAGACCATCCATCCCACTATTCCTATCTTGTAAAATCCCTTTCCCATTTTTATAAGATGCTACCCGTTTTTTTCAGTGTCAGCATTCCACCCGTTGAATTTCCTAAATAATTCCCTCTGTCCAGTCCCAATGCAGCCGATACACTCCATCCTTTTGTCCACACAGGTGTATAAGTCACCTCATACAGCGAACTGAACTGTTTACGCTGCTTGTCCAAAGGTTCGTCATACGTACCCCAGTGGCGTGCAAACGATACCAGCACACGATAATTCCATTCCCCTGTAGGATTACCTTCTATCCCCACATGATTCGAGCGAACCCTGTTGCTTTTAAACATCAGAATACCGTCCGTATTATAAATCGGTCCCGGCAGGAGAGGATTTCCTATCCCCATTCCCCAGTGATGCCACGAAGTAGCCTCCCCATTGTTATAATAATTATCCTTTGCACTCACCTGATATTCCGGAAAACTACCCGCAAACCCGTCATACAGAATGGGGCCAGTCTGATCTTTGGTCGACATCGTTTCCCATACCACCCGGCTTACAAAACGATTTTCCGGCAGTGTCACATCTATTCCCAGCTGACCATCTTTCCATCTTCCATACTGCCAGGCAATCTGCGAATGATCATCAAAATAATGCTCCAGATACACCCTGAATTTCCAGTCGTTCAGATAATAATTCAGTGCAAAATTCCAGCTTCCCACATGATTCCCTTCTACATTTGCCATTTTATCCTCACTTCTCAGCGGCAGAAATGCCTTGAAAAAACTCTTCAGGCCATCCGGCATATCCTGCACCATTTTAAAGCTTCCGTCCTTTTGCTTTCGCATCCTTTCTCCACCAAACAAAGCCGCATCAATCAAGCCGAATTCAAACTCTACCGGAAGCTTTTCCCTGTTCCCGATTCGGAACATCAGCGATTTGCTATGATACAGAATATCCCTTCCGTAGTCATGCTCCGTTTGTACAAAGTTCTTTTTCCAGTTATTATCCGTCAGCATCCCATACGCCATGTGTCCTTTAAAAGCCAGCCAGCGTCCGGTACCCGGTACAGCGATATACTCTGCTATTTCTCCACGTATTTGCGGGATAGGCCTTGCATTCGCCCCCTCTACCATCATTCCGCTGCTCAGCCGTTCGTACTTCTCCATCGGAATACCCGGCCGTTCCTTACTTCCTATGCTCAGTGTCAGAAACTTCCACGAAATATCCCCATACGCCTGCTGCACCACAAAACCACTGGTCTGGTTCACTGCCCCGGCCAAGTCTATGCCAGCCTGTACTTTCCAATGATGTTTCAATGTCTTTTTATACTCCATTCCCGCACGCAGGTATCCGCTTTTAGTTTCATTGCCCGACAATCCATATCGGTTGGCAGTAAACCAAAGTGGAGCGTATGTACCCTCCGATACATTCCCGGACGTTTCAACCCGGTAGGTTAGGGTAGAAGTGTTTTGTTGTGCTGAAACAGCAAAAGAAGCCATCCAGCTTGAGAGAATAAGTATATGTATTTTAAATTGATTGGTTTTCACAAGAATAATGATTGTTTATTTTTGTGCAATGCTGTTGTATAACTCTACCATTTGTTTGGCTTTGTTATCCCAGGAAAGTTCCTGCTGTTTTTTAATACAATTATTAGACATTGTATCTAATAAGTTTTTATGATTATACAATTCTGTTATTTCCCGTGCAAAATCAATGATTGCATTTTGTGGAGTTGAAAGCTGTATTTTTCTTCCTATAGATGAATCTACAATAGGACCAAATCCGCATCGGTCGAAGCATACTATAGGTAATTTATTTTGTATAGCTTCAAGTATAACAGTTGAAGTAGCTTCGAAAATACTGGTGAAGAAAAACAGGTGTGATTTTTGCATGAGCATTAATACTTCATTATTAGGAATTTGTCCATGCCAAACACAAATATTATCAATTCCTAATGTCTGCGCATATTTTTTATATTTTTCTGTTTCTTCTGCATTAAAAGCTTGTCCTACAATATGAAATCTGATATTCTTGAGGTTTTTTATTTGATTTATAACATCAAGTGCTAACTTGAGTTGCTTTGTATAAATAAATCTTCCTACCCAAAGAATATCAAAGAATGTATCATCTTTCTTAATATCAGATGTATATTCTTTTATAGAACAACCAGTCTCATTAATTTGAATGCTATCTATATTATGTATCTTTTTAATGATTTGTCCTGTTTCAGGAGTGGCAGTGATTAATAAACTTGCAGATTTAAGAGCAGAGTTTACTTTAGAGGAATATCTTAATTGCAGTGCTGTAATTTGGTTTTTGAGAATATAGAATAACTTAAATTTTAAGTTAGAATCTTTCATGAAAGAAAAAGGAATAGAGCCAATACCAGCAATTGGTCCCCATATAAAAGGTTTGTTTTCTATTTTCCACAAATAGCCAGGTTCTCTAAATCCTACCATATTGAGTTGATGGATTAAATCTATATGGTGTTCTTTAATTATTTCATTGGCTATTTGAAGTGTTTTTTTCTGCCATTTATTGTAATAATAGTAGAATCTCCAGTCGCCTTGATTCCAGCACATTTTTCTAACCTTATCCGAAACTGGATTGTAATAGAAATACATATTTTTTCCTTGAGGTAGAGTAGGGAGAACTTTTTCTATATTATCTCTGAACTCTCCTTCTGTGATAATATGCAGTTCGCAATGCTTTGCAAGATTTATACACCAGTTCCATGCCATTCCTGGTTCGCTACCCATATTGGGAGAACAAGCATATGCGTTGATAAGTATAGATAACATATGTAAAATAAAAGTATAATTATTTTATTAATCTAATTTAGTTCTTAATACATTGCATTAAAATTGATTTAATGTTTTTCTCAAATGTAGGTAATGTATAGTAGGTTTTGAATTTTTTATATCCATCTTCTCCCATTTTGTAACGAAGATTTTTGTCAAGGAGTAATTTCTCTATACATTTGGCAAGTGAATCTGGATTATCTTTAATACAAATAAATCCATTCTCACCATTTTTGACAACATCGGGTATACCACCTTCATCTGTTGATACAATAGGGAGTTTGTGTTCCATTGCTTCAAGATTCACTAATCCAAAGGTTTCTCCTTTATAAAAAGTAGGGAAGACGAAAATATCTGCGTGATTAAAGAAAGCCTCTTTTTCTTTTCCGTATTTTCTACCTCTATATGCAACAGTATTAGTTAATTCTCTTACTTGTACTTCTTGGTAAAATCTTTCTGCATTAATATCGATAGTTTCTCCTCCTACAAAATCACATGAAAATTTATATCCTTTGTCTTTTAGAATTTTACAAGCATCAAGTAAGGTAAAAACTCCTTTATCAATGAGTAGGTTAGACAAAAATAGTAGTTTTGGAACACTATTATTTCTGTTTACAGAGGGTTCTGTTACTAAAGTCTCAGGGATTCCGTTAGGGCATATAAATATATTAGTCTTAGCAACAAACTTTTCTATATCCTCATATAAATATTCAGACAATTGGATTACTTTTACATTTGAGAAAATTATTTTATATGCAATTATTGATAAAGGCTGTTTTTGGTTATACTTTTTAGCGCCCTTATTATGTAAATGTAAGACAATTTTTTGTCTAAGTAATTTTAATACTCCTACAATAATCATATCTCGAAAAATACCAACTCCTCCTACTGTTGAGGTGAAATAACATAAATCTGGTTTTTTTCTTAAGACTGTTTTAATTATTTTGTATATATTAGAAAATAGGAATAGGAATTTTTTTAAATTTATTTTTCCAACATTAGCTACTTCTTTTGAAGCAGAAGGATTTATATAAAGACAATCAAATGTATCATTTATTAATTTACTGTCATGAATATATTTTCCCATCATCGCTGCTCCATGAACAGGAGGAGGCATGTGCATGATAAATAAGATTTTAGGTTTCATTTAATTATGGATTAAATACATTATTCTACTATAAATTCTAATAGGAATAGAATGATAACTCATAGCCGATTTATATAGCTGTTTATTCAATTCTATAGAAGTTGGAAAGTTAAATTTTTTGATGTTGCTAATGTCAAATATATGTTTGAATCTACTCCATTTTTTACAATTTGTTCCTTCTCCATCAAAACCTTCATTTTTAACTTTACTAATAATAGGAAATAAAGATAATTTGTCTTGTAGAAACTGTGCAAAACAAAACCTAATTGCCCAAGAATTTCCTTTTCCTTCTTTTACAGAACGTAACATTCTGAAACAGTCGGATCCTCCCCATTTATTAAAATTCTTTTTGGTTTTAGAATAACTATTCCAGTTTGTCAATTCCCAATCTACACTATTCCATCTATCAGCCCAAGTCGCCCATCCCCATGAGCTACTGCGAGTACAGAAATAGCTATCATAAGGGTAGTTTTTAGGAGTTTTTATTTTGTTAGTATATCCACAAATTGAAAAAACTTTACTTTCTTTCTCATAGAGATTAAGTCCTTGATTCATGAAAGAAAGAAAATTGGTAGCTAAAATTAAATCATCTTCTAAAACGATAGCATTTCCATATTGATTAATAATTTGGGTAACTCCTTCTATGATAGATTTTCCTAATCCTTTATTTTGTTCACTGAAAAAATAGTGAACAGATTTAAAACCTTTTATTTCTTTTACATATGATTGAACTGTTTGTACTTTTTCTTTTTCTAAAGGTTTTTCTTCACGTGCTCCATCCACGAAAATGTACAATATAGAATCTTTAGCTTCTTCATTTAAGAGTAGAGATTCTATTGTTTTTTTTAAAGGAATCAGCCGCTTAAAAGCAAACAGAATAATGGGAGCTAATTTTTTTTCTTCAGTATCCATGATTTTCGTTGTTTTTTTAATCTCTTCTAAAAATATCACGAGTATACACCTTCTCTTTCACATCATCCAGACAGTTATCATATCGGTTAGCGATAATAGCCTGAGCTTGTTTCTTAAATTCATCCAAGTTATTAACCACCTGTGAGCCAAAGAAGGTACTACCATTTTCCAAAGTAGGTTCATAAATAATGACAGTTGCACCTTTCGCCTTGATACGTTTCATTACTCCCTGAATAGAGCTTTGACGGAAGTTATCACTATTCGATTTCATGGTTAGACGGTATACACCGATAGTACAAGTTTTTTCTTCCGAAGGATTATAATCGCCACGGTTGTAATAATCATAATATCCTGCCATGTGCAGTACACGGTCTGCAATAAAGTCCTTACGGGTACGGTTTGATTCTACAATCGCTTCAATCAGATTTTCCGGTACATCCTGGTAGTTAGCCAGCAGCTGTTTGGTATCTTTCGGCAAGCAATAGCCACCATAACCGAATGAAGGATTGTTGTAATGAGAACCGATACGCGGATCCAGACTGATACCCTGAATAATCGCCTGCGTATCCAGACCTTTCATTTCTGCATAGGTATCCAGTTCGTTAAAGTACGATACACGCAGAGCCAGATAAGTATTGGCAAACAGTTTCACAGCTTCCGCTTCTTTCATTCCCATAAAAAGAGTGTCGATATTCTCTTTCAAAGCTCCTTCCTGCAAGAGAGCTGCAAAAGTATGAGCTGCCTCTTCCAGATGTTCTCCTGCAATGGAAGCAATTGCTTCATTTTCCTTATCCTGTCCTTTGATAACTTTAGGGATACCTACGATGATACGGCTGGGGTAGAGATTATCATACAGTGCCTTGCTTTCACGCAGGAACTCCGGAGAGAAAAGCAGATTGAATTTCTTTCCGGCAAGAGCAGGAGTATTTGCAAATTTCTCTGCATATTTCACATACAGGCTACGGCAGTAACCTACAGGAATGGTACTCTTGATTACCATAACGGCATCCGGATTCACTTCCAGTATCAAATCAATCACTTCTTCTACATGGCTGGTGTCGAAGTAGTTCTTCACCGGATCATAGTTGGTAGGAGCTGCAATCACTACAAAGTCTGCATCTTTGTAAGCAGCTTTTCCATCCAATGTAGCAGTAAGGTTCAGTTCCTTTTCTGCCAGATACTTTTCGATGTATTCATCCTGTATCGGGCTGATACGATTGTTGATTTTTTCTACCTTTTCAGGAATTACATCTACTGCTGTTACTTTATGATGTTGTGCTAGGAGTGTGGCTATTGATAAGCCTACGTAACCGGTTCCGGCTACGGCTATTTTAATATTTTTCATATTGTTTATTTAATTATTTTTTTTCGATGATACTTGCTGAGTCTTATTTAGTTTAATCCATAATGATGGAATGATACAGCGAATATGGATTGTACAATAGTGAAACAATGCTGTAAGAAGTCCAAAATGTCTTTTTTCCAGATGGAATGTTTCATAAGGAGGCATTCCATTAGGGCGATGAAGGAGCTTCCAACGCTGTTTGAATGGAATAGTAGGATCACACCATTTGTCAATGGATTCATGTAAATCACATTCCCCTAAGAAAGAAGCTGTCTGAAACATTTTTATCCCGACTTTTTTTGCTCGCATTCCATAATCAAAATCACCTTTACTGTGTGTAAACACATAGTCTAAGTTTCCTAAGACTTGAAATACTTTGCGTGGTATCAGCACAATGTTTCCATTAAAATAATGAACTTCTGTTTCTGAATTCTGAGAAAATGGAATTTTTCCATTGCTTAATCTTCCTCCGTAAGTAGCTTGTTGATGATTGGTGTCTTGAGTTGCTCCTACAATGATACAAGAATCCGAGTGAAGAGAAGAACTTTCAATTAATGATTTTAGCATATAGGGATAGGTATATGTATCATCATTCAGCCACAAATAGAAATCATAATTTTGTTTGGCTGCTTCTTCCCATGCGGTATACATCCCTCTGTTCCAAAAAAGATTCCCGTTACCATAAATAATCTTTACATTCGGATATAACTCTTTTACAGCTTCTGGAGTTCCATCTGTACATCCGTCATTGGTAAGGTAAATATCTATTTTAAGATTATCTACTTTTTCCTGATTGTAAATGCGTTTTAAGCATTCTAATGTTTTTGTTTTACGGTTGAATACTGTGAGTAGTACAGCTATTGTTTTCATAGATTATTTTGATAGACTTAGTAGATTTTTCTATAATTTACTGATTTAATGTTTTATATAAACAGTTACCTACAGATTTTTTATTTGAGATAACTATTTATAGACTTTTATTTTAAATTAGAGTTTACTTAACCATCTTATAGAATTCTCAAAAAGTTATTATTATTTTTATAAATCAACTCCTTCAAATAATCGTCTAACTCCTTGTTTTATGAATTTGGCAGGAGAACCTGCTATAAGTGAATAGAGGGGAAAATTGGTATAATCTTTATTGCATAAACTATTAGAGGCAATAATACAGTGGTCTGGTGTTTTAGTTCCTTTCATAATGTTTACTCGGTTTCCAAACCAGTTATAGGAACCTATTATGATAGGAGTGTCTTTTTCTAAAATTTGTTTGTTTTCGATGTTTTCCATGAAATGAAAATTTGTGTCAAATATTTGACTTTCCCAACTAATGCCAACCTCGTCCCCTATTGTTATTCTTTTGTTGCAATATAATTTGCTAAAAGCTCCTATTCGTACTTTATTACCTAATGTAAGAGTGCCATTTTCACCTATATATAAATAGCTCCCGACCCCTATTTCTGTGATTCCATTTAAATATATTTTTCCTCCTTTTCGAAAATTGATAATAGTTGGATTGTGAGGAAACATTTCACTTCCTCTTCCTCCTATAGCTATAATACCTCTACGAAGTTTAATGTTTGGGTTTATTATAATTTTCCCTTTAAGGCATTCAAAACGTACTTTATGACGGAAATCAAATGGCAGATAAATTGCTTGATGAAATGGTAACATTTTAAAATTGAAATATATAATTGCAATCCAATTATGATGAAATAATTTGTTTAACATATGTAAATCTGTTATGCCCAATTTTGATATAAAAATGTGTATTATTTATTTTTTTTATCAAAGTTGGAAGTTATTTTTATATTGTTATGTAATTTGGCTTAATTTGAA
>NZ_JBBKBS010000038.1:0-11255 GCF_037890285.1 Phocaeicola sp. HCN-40430 | reverse complement strand
AGGGACATTTACTGAATATCCCAGAGATAGAATAATAAATTCTGTGATTGATGTTGTAATTAGATGCCTCCAATAAAAACGGCTCATCCATGCCAATTATTAAAGTTGATGTTTTACGAAAAGGTAGTTCATTAGAAACATCATAACGGCTATTGTTATAATCTGCAGTAGCAACTGCTTCTTATTGTCGAATGCAAGATTCTCAATTTTCTTCAAACGTTACTGCTATACAGAAATAATATCTCTAAGCTATTCCTTTTTTAGGTTAGGATAATCCAACCAAACATGCAAAGCAAATACTTGCAGATAACGGCAAGACGCATAACGGATGGTCTCAGAAACCATTCATTATGCGTCATTCCTTTTCAGAACATGTTCAGTGAACGTTTACTGAACAGATATCACTTTCCGCTTTTGGTTGCCTTGGCATATATAATAAGTGCAACAGCCGAAATGGTGCCAATACCGGTAAACCAATACCAAATGTAATGGGCATTGACAGCAGCAGCTTTCCATGCTTCTACAGAATCATATAATGCAGGATCCGGACAATATGCAGTTAGAAGAATACCTGACAAACCGAATCCTATGATTGATGCAAGGAATGAATGCAAATGACTGAATCCCAAATAGAGTCCCTCTTCACCTTTCGGAGCCTGTAATGAAAAGAATTCCATATATCGCGGAGAGATGAAACATTCAGCAAGGGCCTGAACTGCTATACCAGCAATCATCATCACTGTAATAGGATGCATACCGAAAATATCACCTTCAAACATATTTCCCGTAGCCATGATTAATGCGGAAAGTGGGATAAGAAACATTCCGACTGCCATGGAAGTCAACGCCTTGCGCTTTGCCATAAACTGAGTGATTATATTTACGAAAATTACTACCACAAAAGGGTTTACATTGGCTATCCAGCCCGGTTTCGCTGTCTCACCCGCCATACGGATTACATATTTAGGCATAGTGGCATACATCTGGTGTTGGATCATCCAGAAGCCAGTTACGATAAGTATCAACAGCAACAGACGGCCATTGGTGAACACCTTTCCAAGTCCGCGGAATACTTCTGCCATACTCTTTCCTTGACCGGAAGTATTTGTGGAATGGAAGAAGAAGAAAATAGTAAGCAGAGCCAGGAAACACAATGTAGCCGAGAAGAAATTGATATAAATATAAGCCTCATCGCCTACTACCGAACGCATAGGATCGATAAAACATTTACCTGTAAAAGCGCCTATGTTTACCATCATATAGAAAATGGAATATCCGCGGGCACGTGTTTCCGAAGTTGTTTCTCTTGCCACTGATGCAGAAATGATTGACTTGATAAACGAACCGCCAATGACAAGTATTATCATTACCGGAACAATAAGCAGACGCATATTGCTGGTCTCAAGTCCTGTAAAATGAGTTTTTTCACCATACTCTACCAATCCTGCCGATTCTAGCATTACAGGAAGCATACCCAATCCCAGATAGCCGATAGTGAGCAAAGTGAAGGCAATAAGAATAGCCTTACGATAGCCTATCTTGTCGGCAAAAGCTCCGGTGAACATGGGCAAGAAATAAAGTCCTCCAGAGAACAAGCCGGAAATCAGACTCGCTTCAATATCATTGAAGCCTAATGTGTTTGAAAGATAAAGTGTAATTACAATAAAGATGGCATAATAGGCCATACGCTCAAAAAGTTCCGACAGGTTGGCTGTCCAAAACGCACGAGAGAATTTTGTCATCAATTAAATAAATATTATAGGTTAAAAAATAAGAATTTTCAGAAGATAGTCTTATTAAACGATGTTTGGGTAAGTCCTGCCAATCTGAAACTGTGTTGCCGAAAGGTATTTCCAACAATAGATATCATCAGAAGGAAACCGAATATTATATTCTCCAGACATACGAATAATCCTCCAGATATTATCCTGATAATAGTCAACAATATGTTCATGATAATAAAGATTTATAAGTTAATAATCAGTCTTTTTACAGTTTTATTTCTTGCTATATTTCAGGTACATAAGAACAGCGAACCTATTACTTCCGGTCATAACACAGATATCATTGTTTAAAAAGACAACGACAAACTTGTCATGAAGCTACGGGGTGAAAACGTGCTCATATGTACAATAGAAGTTATTGCAATCAATAAGGACTATCAAAAATATTCTGTTGCAAAGATATCAATAGTAAGGCAAACTATAAACATTAATAAACAGAAATACCCTATAAGATAGTGGAAAAGGCTCTGGGCGTCGTTTTTATTTCGGTATCCATATCAAATGTTCCGACTGCTTCAACCGAAAAAACGCTCTACTGAACGGTAAGGAATAGACATTATTTAATTCAATACAAGGAATCCATATAATATTCAATGATATCAATCAGCAATATTATATGAATCCCTTGTATTTTTTACTTTCTGTTCTCTTCTTTTTATTTCTCCAGAAAGTGCAGAATATCTTCAGCCTGTTCGGCGATGAGGCTTGGGTTATAGGCCTCCAGTTCGGTGCGTGGGCGGAAGCCCCAGCATACGCCGATGGTAGTAACTCCTGCATTGGCTCCGGTCTGCATATCTACCGAAGAGTCGCCAATGTAGACAACTTCATTTCTTTCAACTCCTGCTTTTTCCATGATTTCGTATACAACCTGTGGGTCCGGCTTGGCTGGAATGTTTTCCCGCTGCCCCAATATTGCAAGGAAATTGATACGTGGAAAGTATTGTTTAATCAGTTTCTGAGTTGCTTCGTGGTATTTGTTCGAGGCAACAGCCAGCATATATCCTTTTTCCTGAAGTGTTTCCAGCAAATTTTCAATGCCCGGATAAGGGCGACTTAAATCGGCATTATGTTCGTTGTAATAAGGTACGAACAGCGAACGTATCTTCAGTACATTCTCTTTGCTTCGGGCCCCTTCGGGTAAAGCACGTTCGAAAAGTTTGTTGATGCCGTTTCCTACAAAGAAACGATAAGCATCTGTATCGTGTGTGGGATATCCGCATGCTTGTAGAGCATAATTAGTAGCGGCAGCCAGGTCGGCGATAGTATTGAGTAAGGTACCGTCCAAGTCGAAAATAACTAATTTCTTCATATCTTATCTTGTTTAGTTGTTGCAAAGGTACGATATTTGCATCAATAACCTCAAATTATTATTGATATGGATTTTCTCGATTTAGTAAAAACACGCTATTCTGTTCGCAGCTACGAGCAAAAGGAAATTGAATCTTCCAAGTTGGATTACATCATGGAGTGTGTACGTCTGGCTCCTTCGGCTGTCAATTACCAGCCCTGGAAGTTTGCGATAATTACCGAACCGGAACGTCTGGCTGCTCTAAAAACAGCTTATTCCCGCGAATGGATACAGACTGCTCCCTGCATTATTGTAGCATGTGCAGACCATACACAGTCGTGGCATCGTAAAGTAGATAATAAAGACCATGCTGATGTTGACTTGTCTATAGCTATAGAGCATTTGTGTCTGGCTGCCGCAGAACAGGGATTAGGAACTTGCTGGGTGTGCAACTTCGATGTAGATACCTGTAGAAAGGTCATGCAGTTACCATCCCATATCGAGCCGATAGCACTGATTCCAATCGGTTATCCTTCGGAACAGGCCATACCGGAAAAGAAACGTAAAACCTTGGAAGAGATTATGCTATAATATTCTGTTATATTTTTAACGAGATTTAGTTATAGATTATAATTAAAATTCCGTACTTTTGGCGCGTCCTTCAGTTTGCTGTGAAACTGAAGGGCGCGTTGTTATATATTAATTAATACAAACATGGAAAACATTGGAACAGGATTAATGCTGATGGTAGTTGGTATGGCTACAGTCTTTTTAATTCTTCTTATTGTGATCTGGATCAGTCAGTTCTTGATTACGGTAGTCAACAAAGTGGCTCCCGAAGAAGAACCCAAGAAGAAACCTGTCACATCAGGAGCCTCTTCGGATGCAGGAACTATGGATGCCATTAAGGCTGCTGTAGATATTCTGACTGCCGGAAAAGGTCAGGTCATCAAAATTGAAAAATTGCATTAATCAGAAAAAAGAAAAACACATGTATCTGTCATGGAAAGAGAAGTAAAATTTAGTTTGGTCTTTCGTGATATGTGGCAAAGTGCCGGAAAATATGTACCGCGTGTAGACCAGTTGACAAAGGTGGCCCCAGCCATTATTGAAATGGGGTGTTTTGCCCGCGTAGAAACAAACGGGGGTGGTTTCGAACAAGTTAATTTGCTGTTTGGTGAAAATCCGAATAAAGCTGTCCGGGAGTGGACAAAACCTTTTCACGAAGCCGGTATTCAGACACACATGCTCGACCGTGCACTGAACGGATTACGTATGAGCCCGGTTCCAGCCGATGTCCGCAAATTGTTCTATAAAGTCAAAAAAGCACAGGGTACCGATATTACCCGTACTTTCTGCGGATTGAACGATGTCCGCAACATTATCCCTTCTATCGGCTATGCTCACGATGCCGGAATGATTTCACAATGCTGTCTTTGTATCACTTATTCTCCTGTACATACCGTAGAGTATTACCTCGATATGGCCAAGAAGCTGATTGAGGCCGGTTGCGATGAAATCTGTATCAAGGATATGGCCGGTATCGGTCGTCCGGCGTTCCTGGGAAAAGTAGTAGCCGGTATCAAGCAGATTAAAAAGGATATCGTGATTCAGTATCACTCTCATGCAGGTCCGGGCTTTAATATGGCTTCTATTCTTGAGGTATGTAAGGCCGGTTGCGATTATGTAGATGTAGGTATGGAACCGCTGTCCTGGGGTACAGGACATGCCGATGTCATCAGTGTACAGGCTATGTTGAAAGATGCCGGTTTCAAGGTTCCGGAAATCAATATGCAGGCTTACATGAAAGTCCGTTCCATGATTCAGGAATTTATGGACGATTTCCTGGGACTTTACATTAGTCCGAAGAACCGTTTGATGAACTCGTTGCTGATTGCTCCCGGATTGCCCGGTGGTATGATGGGAAGTTTAATGGCCGACCTGGAAACCAATCTTGAATCTATCAACAAATATAAGGCAAAACGCAATCTGCCGTTTATGACACAAGACGAGTTGCTCATCAAGCTGTTCGATGAAGTAGCTTATGTATGGCCTCGTGTAGGTTATCCGTGTCTGGTAACTCCTTTCAGTCAGTATGTCAAGAACCTGGCTATGATGAATGTCATTCAGATGGAAAAAGGCAAGGAACGCTGGGGTATGATAGCCGACGATATCTGGGATATGATTCTGGGTAAGGCAGGACAATTGCCTGGCAAACTTGCTCCCGAAATTGTAGAGAAGGCAGAACGCGAAGGACGTAAGTTCTTTACCGGAAATCCGCAGGATAATTACCCGGACCAGCTGGAGAAATATCGCCAGATGATGTGGGAAAAGAAATGGGAAACAGGAGAGGACGACGAAGAACTCTTCGAATATGCCATGCATCCGGCACAGTACGAAGCCTATAAGAGCGGAAAGGCTAAGGCCGACTTCCTGGAAGATGTAAAGAAACGCCGTGCCGAAAAAGAAGAAGTACATATGGCAAACGAACCGACCAAGGTACTGACTGTCGATGTCAACGGACAGGCTTATCGTGTGACAGTAGCCTTCGGTGATGTAAATCCGGCTACATTGGCTGCAGCACAGCCGGCAGCAGGCGATACTTCGGCTGCCGTTCATGCCGGTGAAGGCAAAGAAATCACTTCTCCTCTGGAAGGTAAGTTCTTCCTGACCAAGAGCGCTCAGGAAACTCCTTTGAAAGTAGGCGATAAGGTAGAGAAGGGAGATGTAGTTTGTTATGTAGAAGCAATGAAAACTTATAATGCCATTCGTGCAGAGTTCAGCGGAACGGTGACAGCTATTTGTGTCAACTCCGGTGATGCGGTCTCTGAAGACGATGTTTTAATGAAGATTCTGTAATATGGAAGAGATATTTGCAAAATTGTATGATATGACTGCGTTCAGCAACATTGTGGCTGATCCGCGTTTCCTCATCATGTATGCCATTGCTTTCATATTGCTCTATCTGGGAATTAAAAAACAATATGAACCGTTGTTGCTTGTACCGATTGCTTTCGGGGTATTGCTGGCCAATTTCCCCGGAGGAGATATGGGCGTGATACAGGCCGACGAGAACGGTATGGTCATGGTGGATGGAGTAATGAAGAACATTTGGGAAATGCCTTTGCATGAAATTGCACACGAGCTGGGACTGATGAACTTCATTTATTATATGTTGATTAAAACCGGCTTCCTGCCGCCGATTATTTTTATGGGTGTAGGTGCGCTGACCGACTTTGGTCCGATGTTGCGTAACCTCCGCTTGTCTATCTTTGGAGCTGCTGCTCAGTTGGGTATTTTTGCCGTATTGCTGGTAGCAATTCTGATGGGATTCACTCCGAAAGAAGCTGCTTCATTGGGTATCATCGGAGGTGCCGATGGTCCGACAGCTATCTTTACTACTATTAAGCTGGCTCCTCATTTGTTGGGTCCTATCGCTATTGCGGCTTATTCGTACATGGCGCTGGTTCCGGTTATTGTGCCTTTGGTAGTACGTATCTGGTGTACGAAGAAGGAACTTTCCATTAATATGAAGGAGCAGGAAAAGAAATATCCGTCGTCTACCGAAATCAAGAACTTGCGGGTACTGAAGATTTTGTTCCCTATTGTGGTTACTACTATCGTGGCACTCTTTGTGCCGAGTGCAGTACCTTTGATTGGTATGCTGATGTTCGGTAACTTGGTCAAAGAAATCGGAAGCAATACTTCCCGTTTGTTTGATGCGGCTTCAAACAGCATCATGAATGCGGCAACTATCTTCCTGGGTATTTCGGTTGGAGCTACCATGACGACAGATGCTTTCCTTAACTGGACCACCATCGGTATTGTAATAGGTGGTTTCCTTGCATTTGCACTGTCTATTTCCGGAGGTATTCTGTTTGTAAAGGTATTCAATCTGTTTACCAAGAAGAAGATCAATCCGCTGATTGGAGCTACCGGATTGAGTGCCGTGCCGATGGCAAGCCGTGTGGCAAATGAGATAGCCTTGAAGTACGACCCGAAGAACCATGTCTTGCAGTATTGTATGGCAAGTAATATTTCGGGTGTAATCGGTTCGGCTGTAGCTGCCGGTGTGCTGATTTCATTCCTGGGATAATCAATATCCGTAATATAACTAAAGGCGTAGGTCCATGAAAGTGGGTTTACGCCTTTTCCTTTTTCTTGTAAGGAATAATGCTGTGGCTGATATCGGGTTTCATTCGGCGGCGCTGTCCGTATAGTTGACGACGGAGGATATAAAAACGACGTCACCGACTGTGCAGCCGACGACGTCGTATATAATACTCTTTCAGAAATGTAAATGTATATTGTTTGTATAGAAAAGAATTTCATCTCTTATCATAAAGATGAGAAAAATGAATATTTCTTTTGAAGATTGTCTTATCTGTTTTTGTACATGTTTTCGTAATAGTTCTGATAATCGCCACTGGTTACAAGTTTTACCCATTCCTGATTGTTCAGATACCATTCGATGGTTTTTACAATGCCTTCTTCAAAGCTGGTCTCCGGCTCCCATCCCAGTTCGCGGGTAATTTTACTTGGGTCGATGGCATATCGCTGGTCGTGTCCCAAACGGTCTTTTACGAAAGTAATCAAAGAATCGTTTATCCAGTCGATAGAGATTTCTCCCTGTTCGTTGAGTTCTTTTTTCTTCAGCACCTTGCGGTATTCAGGGTACTCTGTCATCAGACGATGAATCGTAGCGATGGTCAGTTTTACGATATCAATGTTTTGCTTCTCATTGTGTCCGCCTACATTGTATATTTCACCGTTTCTTCCTTTGCAAACCACCAGGTCTATTGCTTTACAGTGATCTTCCACATACAGCCAGTCGCGTACGTTCGAACCGTTTCCGTAGACCGGCAACCGTTTTCCCTCAAGAATGTTCTTGATGACCAAAGGGATCAGTTTTTCCGGGAAATGATACGGTCCGTAGTTGTTGGAACAGCGTGTAATGGTAACCGGCATTTTATAAGTATCGTGGTAAGCCATTATAATAAGGTCTGCACTGGTCTTTGAGGCACTGTACGGACTGTGAGGACAAAGCGGTGTCTCCTCGGTGAAGTATCCCTCTGCACCCAGTGAGCCATATACCTCGTCTGTAGAAACCTGATGGAAACGTACGTCCTTTCTCCATGTAGGGTATCCGTTTTCGTCTTTTCCGGTAACCCATGCACGGCGTGCTGCATCGAGCAAGTTTTGTGTACCCAAGATATTGGTCTGCAAGAATAATTGTGGATTGTCGATGCTTCGGTCTACATGGCTTTCTGCTGCAAAATTAACGATATAGTCGAATTTGTGGTCTATAAACAACTGGTCTACCAATCCTCTGTCGCATATATTCCCCTTTACAAAAAAACAGCGTTCATTGTCTATATCTTTTACGATAGTAGCCAGATTACCGGCATAAGTCAGTGCATCCAGAACTACTACTTTGATATCGTTATGTTTTGCTAAGATATATTTTAAATAATTCGCGCCGATGAATCCGGCCGCTCCTGTAACTAAATAAGTTTTCATATTCAGTTTGTTGTATATTTTCAGGCTGCAAAGTACGGAAAGATTTTTCTAAGAAACAAGTATTATTCGCTTAATTCTATGACCTCAAGGTCCGAAAAACTTCCATTATCTATACAGAAACGTACCAGTGTACGTACTTTGTGAAAGCCGTATTTTCCTGCTGCTCCCGGGTTTATGTGCAACATACCCAAAGTCTTATCGTATTTTACCTTTAATATGTGAGAGTGTCCGCTGATGAAAAGCTTGGGAGGACGGACAAGAAGGGTACCTTGTATGGAAGGATCGTATTTTCCGGGATAACCGCCAATATGTTTCATCAGTACATCGGCTCCGTCTACCTGGAAGCGGTTGATACAGGGAAAGGCTTTTCGTATGTCCTGTCCGTCGATGTTCCCATAGACGGCGCGCACGGGGCGGAAACTTTGTAATCGTTCAATCAGTTCCATAGAGCCGATATCGCCGGCATGCCATATTTCGTCGCAAGGTTCAAAGTATTTCAGATACCGGTCGTCCCAGTAGCCGTGTGTGTCAGATAATAGTCCGATTCTTGTCATTTTTTCTTTGTTTTGTCATACAAAGGTACTATTTTTGAGAAAACCTTGAATG
Organism: Phocaeicola sp. HCN-40430; assembly: GCF_037890285.1. Classification (NCBI taxonomy): domain Bacteria; kingdom Pseudomonadati; phylum Bacteroidota; class Bacteroidia; order Bacteroidales; family Bacteroidaceae; genus Phocaeicola; species Phocaeicola sp. HCN-40430. Next base: position 2,057 of record NZ_JBBKBS010000038.1, on the reverse strand, counting down.
CTATACGTCATGGAAAAGCAATATAAGTATTTTAACCGCGATATAAGTTGGCTGTCTTTCAATTTCCGCGTCTTGCTGGAGGCCGACGACGATGATCTTCCCCTGTATGAGCGTATCAACTTTATTTCTATCTATTCGTCGAATCTCGAAGAATTTTATAAAGTACGTGTGGCAGAGCATCGGGCTGTGGCTTCGGGTGGAAAGAGCGAAGATATGACCGTGGACGAGGCACACACACTGATTCAGCAGATAGCCCGGACTGTGAATGCACAACTTGAGGAGCGCGTACGTATCTACGAGCAGAAGATTCTTCCGGCTTTGCGCCAGAATCATATTGTCTTTTATCAGTCTCGGCAGGAGGTAGAACCTTTCCACAGAGAGTTTGTGCATCGTTTCTTTATGGAGGAAGTCTTTCCTTATCTGCAACCGGTAAAGGTAGAGAAGGACAAGGTACGTATGTTTTTACGCGATAACCGTCAGTATCTGGCTGTGAGGGTGCATGAGCCCGGTAAAGAGAAAGCGGAGTATTTTATCGTGAAGATGCCTTACAGCAAGGTGCCGCGCTTTGTGGAACTTCCCAAGCAGGGGGATACGTACTATCTGATGTTTCTGGAAGATATTATCAAGGATAATCTGAAGGAAGTTTTTACCGGATATGAGGTGGATTGTAGTTTCTGCTGTAAGATTTCGCGCGATGCGGATGTGTTTGTAGACGATGTTCCGCCTGAGAATATGGTGGAGAAATTGAAGGAGAAGGTAAAGAAACGCAAGATAGGGGCTGTAGCCCGCTTTGTGTACGACCGTAAGATGCCTGCCGACTTTTTGGGCTTTCTGATGGATGTCTTTTCTATTACGGAGGAAGAACTGGTGGAGGGGGACAAGCATCTGAATCTGGAGGATCTGGCTCAGCTTCCTAATCCGAATCCCGACTTGAAGCCGATGCAGAAGCCGGTACCCATGCGTTTGCCGGGACTGGAAGAACCTCATTTCATGTACCGCAGGATTGCCCGTAAGGATTTGTTGCTGCATTATCCGTATCATAGTTTCGACCATTTTATTCATTTTCTGTACGAGGCGGTACACGATCCCATGTGTCGTGAGATTATGATTACCCAGTATCGTGTAGCAGAGCATTCGGAGGTGATTAATGCACTGATTGCAGCAGCACAGAATGGAAAACGGGTGACGGTTTTCGTGGAACTGAAAGCACGTTTTGACGAAGAAAACAATCTGGCTACAGCCGAACTGATGCGTAAGGCGGGTATTCATATCATTTTCAGTATTCCGGGCTTGAAGGTTCATGCTAAGGTAGCACTGGTTTTGAGGTATAACAAACAGGGAGAACAGATTCGGAGTTATGCTTATGTGAGTACCGGTAATTTCAATGAGAAGACTGCCAAGATTTATTCAGACATTGCTCTGTATACTTGCAACAAGACGATTGTAGAAGATATGCATCATTTGTTTCGGGTTTTGCAGAAAGAAGAAGAGGAACCTCAGTTTCATCGTTTGCTTATTGCCCGGTTCAACTTGTTGCCCGAACTGAAGAAGCGGATACATCGCGAAATTGCTTTGGCTAAAAAGGGGAAGAAAGGTCGCATTGTACTTAAGATGAATGCACTGCAGGATATAGCCATGATAGATGAACTGTATCGGGCCAGTGAGGCAGGAGTTGAGATTGATTTGATAGTAAGGGGAATCTGTTGTCTGGTTCCGGGTGAGGAATTCAGCCGTAATATACGGATTACACGTATTGTAGACAGTTTTCTGGAGCATGCACGTGTATGGTATTTTGGCAATGATGGCAATCCGTTGGTTTATATGGGTTCACCAGACTGGATGCGGAGGAACTTGTACCGGCGTATTGAGGCGGTAACTCCCGTGCTGGATAAGGATTTGAAACAGGAACTGATTGATATGCTTCGGATTCAGTTGAATGCCAACTGGAAGGCTTGTTGGGTAGACAGTCAGCTGAATAACCGGTTTAAACGTAACCCTGATGAGCCTAAGCGGCGTGCGCAATATGATTTTTATCAGTATCTGAAAACTAAGTTGCC
>NZ_JBBKBS010000037.1:0-12225 GCF_037890285.1 Phocaeicola sp. HCN-40430 | reverse complement strand
ACATTACTTTAAGATAAAATTTATTCTTTTGCAAAGTTAAATTGTTTTCCCGCTTATTGCCGGACATACAATTACTCCACACCGTAAAATTATTACGCTATTCCGATATTTCATTTATAAGTTTTGCATAATGAACACATACACACCCAATCAATTCTTACTAAAAGATTTCGTAAAAGGCACCGAACAGTTTCATTTATCGAGAGTAAACATATCCGGATTGGGAGACTTATCTTTCCACACACACGATTATGCAGAACTTTTCTGGGTAGAAAGTGGAAGTGGTATACATCACATCAACGGAAAGACAGTTGCTCTGAGACCATACGATGTGGTGATGATACGCCCCACCGACCTGCATACCTTCTCCTCTCCGAAAGGCGACCTGACCATTGTCAATGTAGCATTTTACACTTCCACACTGGATTATTACAAGAGCCGTTACTTTCCGGATTCAGACTCTTATTTCTGGACAGACAAAGAGCTGCCCTACCACTGCAATTTACGCCAAGACTGCATTTCCAGATTCACGGCACGGGTGGAATCTGCCATGAAAAAGAAGCACTCCTTCCTCCAGCTGGACAGTCTGATGCTGCACATCTTCCGCACCATTCTCAACGAACAGCAACACGTTACCGAAAACTCACAAATGCCCCCGTGGCTCATCAATGCAATAGAACAGTTCAAAAGACCGGAAAACTTCATAAGAGGAACCGAAGGTTTCATCGAGCTATGCAACCGCAGTCAGGACTACATCGGCAGAGCACTGAAAAAAAGCCTTCACAAAACACTTACTTCCTACATCAACGAAGTAAGAATGGAGTATGCCGTCACCCAGCTTACCATGACCAACATGCCCATCAAGGAAATCAGCAGCCGGTGCGGATACGAGAGTCTCGCTCACTTTTATTTCATTTTCCGTAAGACCTATCACGTTTCTCCTCATCAGTACAGAACGCACAATCAGAAAATCGTTTAGAAGCGATGGAGAAACATAAAAAAGGTAAGCCTCTACGTATAGCTACCGTTCACACAGATCACACACGTCAAGGCTTACCTTTTCCTTATCCAGTTGTCAGGGTATCCTCCCCCCCCGACAGGAAATGAAGTCTTACTTCTTCAGTTCTTTCACTTTATAGCGGTCGCCGGTAGCTTTTACCAGCTCACGCAAGAATTCTTCCGGATATCCCGGACGTACCAGCGGAGCCACATTTCCTGTTTCCGGACGCATCAGCTTACCGTCTTTCATCTTCTTCATTGCTCCGTCGTTGTAGCGTACAATCAGGAATTCACCCAATTTCTTCCAACTGTCTACAGCACTCTGTGCAGTCATGTGAGTATAGTTGGTCAGGAATTCTTTTGCTTTCTCCGGATCTTCGTTATACAGTTTCATGGCAGCAGTTTCCACTCCGCTCTGTGCCTGTTCGAATGTATTTTCCAGACCGTTCTGTACATTGCGCATATCTTCAATCATCAGACTGTAGCGCGGACGGATCATATCGGCTACCCAGTTGTAAATCCAGAAAGCAGAATCCCATGAGAATGTCACACAGTCGCCGTTACCTTCCGCATACACATTCGGCACACGGTCTGTACAGCAGTATACCGGAGTAAATACAGTCATGTTCGCGTCGTCCAGACCAAACCACAGCACACCACCGATGGCATCCGGCATCGAAGCACGCATCTGTGCCACAAACGAGAAGGCACTCTGCTGAGTCGAAATCGGACGTTCGTTGAAGTATTCCGCACCGTCTACCTTGAAAGTCAGCGGCGACAGACGGTAAGGCATATTAAACGGACCGGCTCCCATGTCTTTGGTAATGTCCAGCGGAGTACCTTCGTAGTGGTCGCGCATAGCCTGCTGGATATCACGTACCGAAATCTTACGGTCCGGTTTCACGTACAATGGCATCGGTTCGCTGCTTTCCCCCTGTACATACGACAGATAAGCCTGTCCGGTTGCTTTGCTGAACATGTTGTAGTAGCTCCATACACGAGCTTCACACGCACGCAGCCCGCTGAAATCCAACGGACAATATGCATCGGCAAAGCTGAAGTCCTTGTTGGCTCCATTGAAATATCCTTTTTCGCGTGCAAACGAAATTACATCCGGAGAGTACAGACAGTTCTCCTTGTCGTTCATATTGAACTTATGGATACGGCTCTGGTTGGCATGCGCTGCAATACAGTCATCAGGGATACGCACTGCTACCCACACTGCACCTTTCACCCCCGGACCCTTACCGATCATTTCCATAATCCAAACTTCATTCGGATCGGCAATAGAGAACGATTCCCCGCTGCTGTAGTAACCATATTCCTTCACCAGGTCGGTCATCACCTTGATTGCTTCTTTTGCAGTACGCGAACGCTGCAAAGCCACATAAATCAAGCTTCCGTAGTCCATCACTCCGGTAGTATCCACCAGTTCCGGACGTCCGCCAAAAGTAGTTTCCGCAATTGTCACCTGAAACTCGTTCATGTTCCCGATTACGTTGTAAGTCTGTTTCGCTTCCTTAATCTGTCCCAGATACTTACCCGTATCCCAGTCGTAGATGCTTCTCATGGCACCTGCCGGATGCTGTGCAGCCGGATAATGGCACAGGAAGCCGAACATTCCATACGAGTCGGCAGAATAAGAAACAATCACCGAACCGTCGGCAGAAGCTTTCTTGCCGACAATCAGGTTGGTACATGCCCAACCGTTTACGATAAAAGCCGTCAGAAGTACGACAGCTGTCAGAAATCTTTTCATCATATTTTTTAAGTTTATTAGTTTTTTAGTTTTTAAGTTAGGTGACGAGGTACTTGTTTAAGTTTTTGAGTTTTTAAGTTTTTTAGTTGGTTGGTGTTATCAAACTCAGAAACTCAAGAACTTATCTTAAGTTTGTAAGTTTTTTAGTTTTTAAGTTTGTTGATGTCCTCATACGCAAACTCAGAAACTTAATAACTAAGAAACTCATATTAAGTTTTTTAGTTTTTAAGTTTGTTGATGTCCTCATACGCAAACTCAGAAACTTAATAACTAAGAAACTCATATTAAGTTTTTTAGTTTGCAAGTTTGTTGATGTCTTCATACACAAACTCAGAAACTCAAAAACTTAAAAACTATACTTCTTCCTCGTCTCATTCCCGCAATAATCCGTCACAATCACCTCGGCTTTATGCGGAACTCCCTTCTTTATCTTCTCCTTGTCTATCACCACCAGCATACCTTTTTTCAGGCCGGACAATACAAACTTTCCGTCTATATACACCTTGTAGCCGGCTACCCCCGTTTCCGCATCGCCCACCTTCAGGCGCACATTCCGGGTAGACCTCCATGTATGCTGTGCCACCGGTGTCACCCTCGGCGCAATGGTATCCACGGCTACGGCAAAGCGTCCCAGGCTGCGCACCTTCGCCTTCACCCATCCGTTCTCATACGTTCCCCCCATCGAGGCACGCCACTTTCCGGCCTTCTGCACAATGTAATACTTCGTAGTATCTTTCACCGGAAGATGTCTCACCCCGATAGACAGCGTACAGAACCCGTGCAGCGGAGTCTTTCCCGCATCCAGCACATAGTCGAACGAGATCCCCGTACTGTCGCCTACCACTTCAGTCTGAAGTTCCGCGTTGTCATACAGCATTCCTTTCGGTACCAGCAGTTCCATACCCGCCTCCTGTATCACATTCGTCTTGTTCCAGTACAACATCTTGTTCGCCTTCGGTACGTAAGGAGGAATTTCCTGTTTCCGTCCCTTCACCGTAAAACGGTACGTCCGTGTATTTCCGAAATTATCCGTCAGCACATAGCGGAACCGGTAATCCCTTTCCTCATCAATGTGCACCACGCCGCGGCTTTCTCCCGCCTGCAGCAGTCTCAAGCGGTTGCCCGGTGCAATATACGAACGCATAATCAGCCTCCGGCTTCTCATCAGCTCTTCGTAATCCGTAAAGCCATTAATCATCCGGTTCTCGTCCGGCAATACCCGGTCCGTCGTGCTCCGGAACACCTCCTTGTCGTCTACATACAGCACCACCGAGTGCACCCCGTAGAAATTCGATGTTCCGTCCATATAATCCTTGGCACTGATGCCCGTATAAATAGCCCCCCAGGCGGTTACCCCCTGATTCAATGCACCCACTTCCAGCAGTTTCTTCTTTGCGGCTCCATTGATTACCCCTTTTCCCGGCAACGGATAAAAACCGACCAGACTCGCCACCGGAGCCCTCGTATCCTTCAGTCTGTCCTTGAAATAAGGCATCGGGTCGATGTACTCCTGCGTATCCGTATGGCGCAATTCAAAATGCAGATGCGGTCCGGCCGAAGCCCCTTCGTTACCGCTCATGGCAATAATCTCTCCCGCCTTCACCGGAAACATTCCCGGTTCCGGTTCCAGATTACACACAAAAGTCTCGTTCTTGTACTGATACTCACGTACATACTGCTGTACCTTCGGCATAAACGAAATCACATGCCCGTACACCGAGGTAAACCCGTTGGGATGCGTGATATAAATAGCTTGTCCATACCCTCCGTGCGAAACAGCCACTCTCGATACATATCCGTCTGCCACACAGTGAATAGGCTTCCCTACCACCCCTTGTGTTTTGAAATCCAGTCCGTTGTGAAAATGATTCGGCCTCAGTTCCCCGAAGTTCGCACTCAGCAACAGCTGAAAATCAAACGGAGAATGCAAAGCCATCTGTTCCGCCTCCTGTGCCTGCACACAGAGACTCATTCCCAGTGCAAACACCCATCCTAATTTCTTTATCATTTCTCTCTTTTATAAACAGCACACAAAGATAGAATTTTTTCTCCTTCTTCCCTTACACTGTCCCCTGTTATTCAGCGGGTCAGCCGAATCTTTCGCAAATATATGAATAAAAATTTGGAAAATATACACAAATATCTCTACCTTTGCAGCGCAAAACCAATAAAGCCCATGCATAGAATATCTACATATCATCTTTTACCCGTTCCGTTATACCGCCCCGTGGTATACGGCCGGTACGCTACGCTCATGCACTGGGTATGCGGTTTCCAATAAGCACCTCCCTTTCTTTTATCCGTGAAAGTCAGGCAGGCCCAACCCGCCCGCCGGAAACCTTTCAATTGTCAATTGTCAACTGTCAACTGCCAATTCGCCCCAGTATTCACGTTAAAATCCACAGAAGAATTATGTTTTCTATCGTAGGAACCATGCTTACAGGTGTCACTATCGGATACCTCTTCAGAAATATATCCTTTTTGCAGCACACCGAGAAAAGTATCTCGTGCACCATTCTGCTGCTCCTGTTCATTTTAGGCCTCACCATCGGCTCCAACGACCAGATTATCGGCAACCTCGCCACCTTCGGCTGGCAGGCAGCCATCCTTGCCGTGTCTGCCACTTGCGGCAGCATCCTGGCTTCATGGATGGTACTGAAACTCTTCTTCGCGAAAGGAGGTGAAAAATGAAAGGCAGCCTCCTTGTCCTCCTTTTCTTCCTCGTCGGCTGCCTGCTTGGCATTGCCGATATGCTCCCTTTGGATAAGTTGCAGGGCAATCTCACCCTCTACATCCTCTATGCCCTGATGCTTCAGGTAGGCATCAGCATCGGATGCAGCAAAAACCTCAAGAGCATTGTCTCGCAGCTCCGTCCCAAGTTCCTGCTCATCCCGCTGGCCACCATCCTCGGCACCCTGCTGTTTTCGGCCCTTGCCAGTCTGCTGCTCTCGCAGTGGAGCGTGTTCGACTGCATGGCGGTAGGCAGCGGCTTTGCCTACTATTCCCTGTCGTCCATCCTCATCACCCAGTTCAAGGAAGCCTCCCTCGGCCTCCAGCTGGCTACCGAGTTGGGCACCATCGCCCTGCTCTCCAACATCTTCCGCGAGATGATGGCACTTCTGGGCACTCCCCTTCTGTGCAAATACTTCGGCAAGCTGGCCCCCATTTCCGCCGCCGGAGTCAACTCCATGGACGTGGTACTCCCCATGATTACCCGCTACTCCGGCAGCGACATGCTCCCCGTAGCCATTCTCCACGGCCTGCTCATCGACATGAGCGTACCTTTTTTCGTATCCTTCTTCTGTCAGTTGTAGCCCGCTATTACTTTCAGTTATAAGGGATAAATATTTTTGAATAGGTTTATCGGAAAGAATCCTCTACCTTTGCAGCGGAAAAAAGAAAAACGATTCACAATTCAAATAAAATTATACCATGTTTAAGAAAGGAAACAGAGGAAACACTCTTCACGGAATTCTGCTCATCGCATTATTCTCTTTCGCAGCATTCTACATCGCTGAAATACCGTTTGTAAAAAGTCTGTCATTCAGTCCGCTTATTGTCGGTATCATTCTGGGTATGCTGTACGCCAACAGTCTTCGCAACCACCTGCCCGAAACCTGGGTACCCGGTATCAAGTTCTGCACCAAACAGATTCTTCGCGCCGGTATCGTACTCTACGGTTTCCGTCTTACCCTTACAGAAGTAGCGGCAGTCGGTCTTCCGGCAGTGGTTATCGATACAATCATCGTAGCCAGCACCATATTCTTCGGTATCTGGATGGGCCGTGCTCTCAAAATGGACAAAGATACTTCACTGATGACTGCCACCGGTAGTGCCATCTGTGGTGCGGCAGCCATACTTGGAGCCGAACCGGTAGTGAAATGCGAAGGTCATAAGACTGCCATCGCCGTATCTACCGTTGTGATTTTCGGAACCATCTCCATGTTCCTTTATCCGGTCATGTACCGTGCCGGACTTCTCGATGGTCTGGGCGATATGGGGGTAGCCATCTACACCGGAAGCACCCTTCACGAAGTAGCCCACGTAGCCGGTGCCGGAAACGCCATGGACCCCACCGATGCCCTGGGTATTGCCGGAAATGCCACCATCACCAAGATGATCCGTGTCATGATGCTGGCTCCCGTACTGGTTATCATGAGCCTTGCACTGGCAAAACGCAAAACCAACGAACCGGGTGCGGCTTCAGGCAAAAGTAAAATCACCATTCCCTGGTTTGCATTCGGCTTCATCGGAATCATCTGCCTCAATACCCTTCTCCAGTCTCTGCTGGGAGTAGAAAGCGTAAAAGACATTCCGCTGAACGGTGCCATCGAATACATCGACACCTTCATGCTCACCATGGCAATGACCGCTCTGGGTACCGATACCAGCATCGACAAGTTCAAACAGGCAGGTGCCAAACCCTTCCTGCTGGCAGGCTTCCTCTACATCTGGTTGTTAGGCGGAGGATATCTGCTCACCAAATACCTGGTACCGGCATTGGCTTAAAACCAAGTATACCCCAAAATACTTTCCGTAAAAAAGCGACTGTCTCAAAATAGAATCGTACTCAGCATTATCACTCCGAGAACTTTTCCCTTTTAAGACAGTCGCTTTTTTTATCTATTCACACCCATATAAAACCATTTATTCTAATGCCTTTTTCAGATTTTCCACCCATTGGTTAAATCGGGGGCATTTCAATAAAACTGTTTCTATACCGATTTCTTTCAAAATTTCTATTCCATAAACCACTTTATTATATCCGGGTATTATCTTTTTGAGCCGTACAGATGGAGCCGTATCGGGTTTATTATTAATATCTTCCGGATTAGAATACTTTCCTATAACCCTTTCCAGCTCTTTTCCATCAAATTCATTTTCATCAAACAAAGCAGCAATCCCATTATAAGAAGAAAATACCAATGCTTCAAACTCATGCAATTGAATATACGGTATAAAGTTATCAAACTTCCGTTCTTTTACATTTTCAATATCCTCCTTCATCTTCTTCTCAAGAAAATCCACCTGCTCCTGGTGAGTCACATATTGAGACAACTGGCTATACCCCGGGAAATTACTTGGTAACCGATAAAAATCAATCATGGTTGTCACCACCACATCCGACTCATAGATAGTATTGATAATATCCTGTTTTATATAGGAATATTTGGCAATTCCACCATTTGAATGCTTTGTTTTAAAACATTGAACCACATTAAATATTCCCAAGGAACAAAAGTAAGGGCACAATATACGATTTACAAACCCTTCTTCTGTTTCACCTTCCACAATTACGACCAGTCTTTTCATAACATTTCGGGTTGCCCTTTAATTATACTTTTAGTCCACAATTCACCCAACGAGTAATCATCCAGCCATTTTCTTAAATCATCAGTATTCAATCTGTTAAAGACCGATTGTCCGTCTTTCCGGTCTACAGTAATAATATCTTCAGCCTTAAAATTATTAATAAGATTTACAGATTGCGTAGAAATAATAATCTGACATCCTCGCTCAGCTGCCGATTTTATCATACCTGCCAATTTTATGATGGCTACCGGATGAAGTCCCAGTTCCGGTTCATCAATAATAATAACCTTAGGAAGTTCCGGTTGCATCAATAATGTAGCCAAAGCAATAAAGCGTATACTTCCATCCGACAAATGATTCACAGAAAAATATTTATCCGGAACTTCAGCGTCATTCCATACCAAGTCTATTTTATTATTATTCAAAATCTGAGGTTCCAGGTCAAAACATTCAAAATAAGGCATTACAGACTTAATGACCAACTCTATCCGTTTCAATGTTTTTGGATGAACCCGTTGCAACATGTACAGATAGGCAGAAAGATTACCTCCATCTTCTTTCAATACTCTATTATCATTCACATCTGCACTTGCACGCAGAGGAGATCCTTTTCCTGTATCATGAAAATGATAATTTTTGTAACTTTTCAAATAGTTTCTCAACCATTTATCCCGAAATGCAGTAGAATCCTTTATTCTGCTTTCATCAAGATTCGAAAACGTATTTGGCCGATCGGCATAATAACTGCTCTCCTCCGAAATAAACAGACTCCCATTATCTCTTGATTGCAAGATAACTTCATAAGCATTATCTGCAAACTGCAAATACCCTTTTATCTCTTTTGTCTTTTTCAGCCCATAATAGAATAAAGAATCTGCACGGTTCTGCATTGTATAATTTTGTAACCGTTGCTCATAAACAGTGTTGATTAATTTAAAAAACGAAATGAAATTTGTCTTTCCAACCCCATTCGAACCGATTAAAATATTAATAGGATTTAGTTTCAATTCCATTTTTTGAATTGACTTATATCCTTCAATCATTATTTTATCCAACATAGTTATATCCTTTAAATTCTATTTCATCTGAATAATCAGAGATTACGTTTTTCTATAAAATTTAAGAAACAAACGAAGATAATAAAAAACTTACAAAGAGCCTATCACACAGCTGTTTTTTGACTCAAATTTCAGATAATTCCTCAGGAAATGCATGAAATGGGTGGCAGCCGAATCTTCCTGTCCCTGCGGTTTCACAAAGCAGAAATGCCGTTTCACCTGTAGTCCGTCCACATCCACCACCTTGAAAATACCCTCTTTCAGCTCCTCTTCAATAGCCTGTATAGAGACTATTCCCATCGCATTGCTGTACTTCAAAAACGACTTGATACTCTCCGTGCTCCCCAGGTGCAGCCGCACATTCATGGCAGACAGTTTCAGGTTATGCTCCGCCAGTGCCATCTCAATGGCATCCAGCGTACCCGAGCCTCTTTCTCTCAGCACCAGCGGCACCCGGTAGAACTCCTCCATCGAAAGCTCATCATGCACCGCCAGCGACGACTCCGCACAAACCACAGGCACCAGCTCGTCGCAAAGGAAAGGTTCATACTTCAGGTCGGGCAGTCGGAATACCCCTTCCACCATCCCTAAGTCGATGGTATGCTCCTGCAAAGCCCGCTCAATGTTCCTCGAGTTACTGTCCATCAGCGTCAGATCCATTTTCGGGAACTTCTCCGTAAACCGTGCCAGCACCGGCGGCAGCACATATTGGGCAATGGTCGTACTGGCTCCCAGACGCAACTGCCCCGCATATTCCTGCTGCAACAGATGCATGTCATACTCCAGTTTCCTGTATTCCGCCAGAATCCGCTCGCAATGCTCCAGCAGCAGCTCTCCCGCTCCGGTCAGCGAAATCTTGTTCCCCTGCCGGTCGAACAGCCGTACTCCATACAGGCTTTCCAGTTCACGGATATGCTTGGTAATAGCCGGCTGGCTCACAAACAGCTCCTGCGAAGCCTTCGTAAAGCTCAGATTCTTGGCTACACTATAAAATACTTTTAATCGAAAATCAGACATAGGGGGATAAGTTTTTTAGTATAAGTTTTTGAGTTTTTAAGTTTGTAAGTTTGTTGGTGTAAGTTTGTAAGTTTTTGAGTTTGTTGGTGTTCTCAAACTCATATTAAGTTTGTTGATGTTCTCATACGCAAACTCATAAACTCAAGAACTAAAAAACTCATCTTATACTCAAACTTAAAAACTTACAAACTCAAAAACTAATAATCAATTTCCTCTATACGTAGAATACCCATACGGCGACAAGGTAATAGGCACATGATAATGATTCTCATCCTTTATTTCAAAAACCACATCGATAAACGGATAAAAACTATCTTGCTTCTTCTCCTTAAAATAAGGTCCCACATGATAAGTCAACTTATAGATTCCTTTATTATCCGTTCCCTCCGGAAGAAAATCCTTAATTCTTCCGTTTTCATCCGTTTTTTTCTCATCTACCAATACCCAGCCTTTATCAGCATTCAGTTTATACAGACTTATTTTTACTCCCGCAGCCGGATATCCCGAATTAATATCCAGAATATGGCTGGAAAGCTGATAAGACCGATCTTGCGCAAAAGCGAACAGAGAAAAACACCACACAAACGATAATAGTACAAAAAGTCTAGTTTTCATAATCAGTTAGTATTAAAAGTTTATCACTCAATTTACCTGTGCTCAAAAATAAACAATTTTGTAACTATTACAAATTATTTCTTCGTTTTTAAGTTTTTGAGTTTGTAAGTTTTTTAGTTTGTTGGTGTTATCAAACTCATATTAAGTTTGTGAGTTTGTAAGTTTTTTAGTTTGTTGATGTTCGCAAACTCATATTAAGTTTGTGAGTTTGTAAGGTGGTAAATGTTATCAAACTCATAAACTCAAGAACTAAAAAACTCATCTTAAGTTTGTGAGTTCTTAAGTTTTTTGAGTTGGTTGATGTTCGCAAACTAAAGAACTCAAGAACTAAAAAACTCATAACAATGGACAATAGAAAATTGTCAATTATGAACTGTCAATTATGAACTGTCAATTATCAATTATCAATTGTCAATTATGAACTGTCAATTGTCAACTGCCAATCGCCAGCTCCTCCCCTCTAATCCCCAGCGCCTGAAGCACAGCGAAGCCCAGCATTTCGAACCGGCAGGCACAGTCCTTCCGGGGCGGATTCATACCCAGCACGGTAATCTCCTTGCCCTTCATATCAGCCACCTTTTTATATACCTTCTCCACATAACCCTCTTCATCCGGTACCACAATCAGGCGGACAGCCTCTTTCGATTCATTCAGCAGCTGCAGCGATTCCAGGAACAATTCCTCATGAGCAGCCATTTCCGAAGGCTGATAGGCATAAAGCGCAACCTCACCCAGTTCTCCCTTGAAGGCCACATTATTCAGCTCCTTGTCCAGGTCCGAAGGTGTACATCCGTCCATCTCTCCCATCCCCGACTCATAAATAAAAACCGACTGAATCTCATTCTCTCCGGTCTGTACTCCCGCATCCAGCGCCATGCACTCCAGCAAGACAGCCAGATCGGCACGCGGCAACTCACGGCCTACTATCGGCGAAAAATGCCGGCGCATATCGTTCACTACTCTGTTCAAATAGCAAGCGTCAATCAACATGACGGTAGGAGCAAATTTTATCTTCTTTTCCATACGTTTTTAATATCAAAATCATTTGAGGGGATAAAGATAATACTTTGCAAGCTGCTACATCAAATTTTACAATAAAAAAGCGCACCTCTGTCTAAGAGGTGCGCTCTCACAGCCGAACACACGGGTATATTTCCGCTACAAATATACGTTTTTTCCTTAATACCAAGCATAAAAAATTAATATTTTACTCATCGACAATTCACTTTCGTTTACATTATTTGCGAAAAATATAGCAAAAAAAGACTTTTTGCGTTCGAGATGAGCGCACCTCTTAGACAGAAGTACCCCCGGAGCTATATTCCATCTTCCTTGTAAATACCTGATTCATAACATCATACAGGCGTTATGAAGGAAGAGAGAATATATACTTCTTTTTTTTAACAAACCTAAAATCAGTAAATTAATTATACAAAAAATACATTTTGCAAGTCATTCTGTGCC
>NZ_JBBKBS010000036.1:0-12592 GCF_037890285.1 Phocaeicola sp. HCN-40430 | reverse complement strand
AGTGTCGCAAGCATTTTCTGCGGAGCGTCTATAAACTTCAGTTTTCTTATAATTTTGATTTAAAACAGTTTTTTCTATTTGATCAGAATCTGTTGCAACTATAATTTTATCAATAAGACTACATGCTTCCAATGCCTCTATATTCCAACATACTAGTGGCTTACCACAAAATAATTTAATGTTTTTAAGAGGGATGGATTTACTGCCTCCTCTGACTGGTATAAATGCAATTGTTTTCATTAAATAATTAACTTTTTAGTCGTTTTTTTATCATACAATAAGATAGACAAATAAATAAAGATATTAATATTAAAGATATTATGTAGTATAATATTGTATTATTAAAGAAATATTTTAATATTATAATTGGTAATACGTGCCACAAATAAATTAATAAAGAATTCTTGCCCCAAAATTCTAATAATGAGCATCTTGTTAGACAATCTGTTTGTAGGATAGGATAAAGCCATTTTATAATAATATAAACAACAAATGGAAAAAGTAAAAGGGATTGGATGTTTAAAAGTGAAAAATATTTAACAAGCCAATATATAGCTACTATTACAATAGAATATATTACCCAAATATTCCTATTTATTCTTATATAATTCGATTTTTTGTTCCTACAAAATACTCCTAGAGTAAAATAGAAGAACATTCCTAAGTCTATTAATTTGGGGAAATGAGTGGTATTATCCAAAATAATACATAAAATGCTTATTACAAATAATATGTACCAAAAAAAAGTTTTATTAGAACTCATTTTTAGTATGATATGAGTTGTGATTATCATACTAAATAGTGTTGGTACATACCATAAGTGATAGTAGGGGTTTATAATATTTTTTAAGATATTGGTTAATGTAAGGTGTTCAATTGTAATATATGTATAAATACACCATGCGATTCCCCACCATCCTAACATTCTGGCAATATAATATCTCGTAATCTTTGTAAAACTATATTTTTGTAATTTGTTTATATTGATTAAATATCCACTAATAAATAAAAACATTGGCATGTGAAATGAGTAGATAAAAAATCGAATAAAATTATCATTTAGACTTCCTTGTATTATATGCCCTAAAATAACTAAAAATATTAATCCCCCTTTTACTATATCAATAGAATGGTTATATTTTTCTATCCCCATTTTACTTGATTTTTTTTCAGTTTATTTCTTTGTACTTTTTCAATGTCTAAAATTTCTTCTTTTTTATAGCTAAGGGCCTTTGCTACAGCGCGGCAGTCACGGGCTAATTTACGTACACCGTCTGGTTCCAATGATGCTGCATGGTCTGTGCCTTTCCAAGTACGGTCTAGGGTATAGTGACGCTCTACCCATTCTGCACCGAGAGCTACGGCTGCTGAGTCTACTGCAATACCTAAATGGTGACCGGAGAATCCGATAGCTTTTACGCGGTGTGCATAAAGTTCACGGAGGCGAGTGATTTCAAGCAGACAAATGTCTTCGAAAGGTACAGGGTAGCCTGAAGTACAATCGTAAATTACAAGATCTTTATTTCGTCCTTTTTCTTCAAAGAAACTGATAATTTGTTCTTCTTCTTCACGTGTTGTCATCCCGAATGACAAGTGGATTTCTCCTTCAAAGTTTTCACATAGATAGGTCAGAAGTTCTTTATTTAGATTGCAAGCTGATGGAACTTTAATAAGACTTGGTTTTAATGTACAGATTTCTTTTGCAGAAGTTACATCCCATACGGATGTAGAATATTCAATTCCAAATTCTTCACACCATTTTTGCAATTGGCGGTGTTGTTCCAGATTGAATTCCAAGAACTCTCTATGTTCGCCGTATGTTGCTCCATAAGAATTTTGAGGATTTGGGTGTGGAGCATTATATTCTTCAGGACTGAGTAGTTCTTTGTTACAGCGTTTTTGAAATTTCACAACATCAGCTTTGCAGTAAGTTGCTGCTGTCATAATCATTTCTTTAGCGATTGCCATATCACCTTTGTGATTGCAACCGATTTCTGCGATAATTTTAGGAGTTTTCATTTTATAAAAATTAATTGTATAGAAGAATTATATTGTTATTTGAAATATATAGTTTGGTTAAAATTTGTTTACATGGATGTTTTTTTAAATTTTGATTAATGGTATACCTAGAAATAAAGGAAAATTCATAAATGGTTCTCCTTGTAGTATGAAACAGATTAATAGTAAAAAACAAATTTTTGACGAAAGAGGTAAATTTTTGTTTGTTTTAATAAAAACTAGACCAAATATAAAAGCATAGATAACTCCCCATTTTACAAGTGTATCACTAAAGCCATTACCAGCACCTGCTATTTCTTTATTTTTCAATAATTCAGCCAATATTGGGTGATCTGCTAAACGTGTACGTTCATGTAACCCATTACCAATAAAAGGGTGTTTTGTAATATAATATAAATCAAACATAAATGTGCCCATTCGTGTAGAACTGTATTCACCCCATTCCTGTTCAGAGGCTTTTGAATTTTGTTCTTTAAATTTTTCTGATAAAAAAGTTAGATTAGAATAGGCGTATAATGCTCCAGTAATTGTTAAAGGGAGAATTATGTATTTTACTTTTGATTTCATTGAAAAAGCTAAATACATAATGATTATGGTACCAAATGACATATAACCACCAGTGCTTTGTGTAGAAAGTAAAGTTGCTATTATTACTATACATTTCCATTTGTTTGTTTTGAATAATTCCGCTAAATCATTAAAAAATAGAAGTGTTAAAAATGCGATATAACCTCCAAAAGCACCTGGTTCCCAAAAAAAACCACAGTTTCTCATAATGTCTGTTCCTTCTCGATAGGAGTATATCCAGATTGTTTTTCCTATTGAATAGTCGAGACCTGGTATTCCTCCGAATATTTGCTGGAATATCCATAAAGGTAAAGCTATTAAGCAAATAATATACATTGTTTTAAAAAAAATAATACGGAATTTATCTCCTAAATAGGAAATATAACCTGCTCCTATAATGAATTTGGAAATATGATTAATGATGCCAGGTACAGTGTTCCATCCAAAAACAAGATACTGTACGAAGAATAGAGATAAAAAACATGCGACTATCAGTAAAATAGATTTTAAAGAGTTGTTTGATATTCTGTTTCTGACACTTTTTTTAGTAAGGTATATAAAAAGAAAAAATATAGCTGTAAAAACATAGATTAATGAGGATATGTATACTGTACAAAAGACATTTCCACATAATGTTAAAAAGAAAAACATATTTGCATATTCTTTCTTGCTTGTTTCTTCAAGAGTTAATTCTTTCATGTGTGATAAGCATTTGTTATATAGCTATTATTGTATTTTAATGAGGATGAGGTAAAATTATTTAATATTTATGTATGCTCTATCGTCTACAGAATGATACTTTTTTAACTTGAGTATTAATATTTTCTCAGACTAAAATAATTCAAGGCTGTTTTTATTGTGTGTAATATTTTCGAAGTAAGAATACTATTACTCAATTTTAAAAATATAATAAGTTTATTTTAAGCGATATAAGTAGTATTCCGCATGTCGCCTGTTTCTTCGTAGGCGAGATGCATCTGGAAAGCGTTGCGGAGGCTGAAAGGGGTATGACACGACTTGCCTTCCGAGAGTTTCAGGTAATCCCACAACAGCTGCTTGTAGTCGGGGTGGGCACAGTTCTCGATGATACACTGCGCACGCTGGCGGGGCGATTTGCCGCGAAGGTCGGCTATCCCCTGTTCGGTCACTAAGATGCGGACATCGTGTTCCGTACTGTCTACGTGCGACACCTGGGGCACGATGGACGAAATCAGACCGTTCTTCGCCGTAGAAGGAGTGGTGAAGATAGACAGGTAGGCGTTGCGCGAGAAATCCGCAGAACCGCCGATACCGTTCATAATCTTGCTGCCCGATACGTGCGTACTGTTCACGTTTCCGAAAATGTCAGCCTCCAATGCCGTGTTGATGGCGATGATGCCCAGACGGCGGATCATTTCCGGATGGTTGGTAATCTCCTGCGGACGCAGCAAAAGCCGGTCGCGGAAGAAAGGAAGGTCGTTGTATATCATATCCAGATGGTCTTCACTCAGCGTCAGCGAGCTGCCGGTCGCAAAACGGATGCGTCCTTTTTGCATCAGGTCGATGACTGAGTTCTGAATTACTTCTGTAAACATGGTAAAGGCAGGGAGCTGTGTATCGTCGCCCAAGGCACCTAATACAGCATTGGCAATGTTGCCTACACCCGACTGCAGCGGAAGGAACTCCTGAGGAATATGGCCTTTCTTCCATTCCGAAAGCAGAAACTGTGCCACGTTGTTTCCTATCTGGAGCGTGGTTTCATTCTGCGGAGTGAAAGGAGCGATGTGGTCGCGTTCGTGGGTTTCCACAATGGCAGCAATCTTTTTCGGGTCGACTTTTACCACCGGACTGCCGGCACGGTCGCTTACCCGGAAAATGGGGATGTCGGTGCGTGCGGGAGGAGCCGAAGGAGTATAAATGTCGTGCATGCCCTGCAGCTTGCCGCTGTGCATGCGGTTCAGTTCGATAATCACTTTGTCTGCCTGCTGAATCAGGGTAGGCGAGATACCCACCGAAGTGGTGAGGGTAATTTCGCCGTCGGCTGTTACATCGGAAGCTTCAATCAGTGCCACATTGATCTTGGGAAGGAAGCCGTAGCGTACGTCC
This sequence comes from Phocaeicola sp. HCN-40430, assembly GCF_037890285.1. Lineage (NCBI taxonomy): Bacteria > Pseudomonadati > Bacteroidota > Bacteroidia > Bacteroidales > Bacteroidaceae > Phocaeicola > Phocaeicola sp. HCN-40430. The sequence goes on along the minus strand of NZ_JBBKBS010000036.1, from coordinate 7,921 downwards.
TGACCGATGTGGGAGAGGTGTACGTCGTAGTAGGCTACATCGCCGCTGTTGATGGCGTTTCGCATGTCTTTGTTCGACTGGAAAGGGGTACGGAAACTGACGGCTCCGGCTTGTGCCAGGGCACTGTCGATGGTGTTTCCGGTAGCTCCTCCGGTGATGAGTCCTACCTTGAATTCCTTACCGGCCTCGTGTTGGGCCTGTGCGTGGGAAGCCAGGGCAGCGGGCACTGCCTTGGGGGTTCCTACCGATGAAAATCCTCCGATTCCCAAGGTGTCTCCGTGGTGAATCAGAAGGGCTGCTTCCTGGGCAGTGAGTATGGGATAAGTATGATACTGCATTTTTTATGAGACTTATTTAAAAAGGGATTGTTTTTACATTTCAAATTTCTCTCCACCACTTCTCCACCACCTTTCCACCACCCTGAAATGATGTAAAAATTTCAGAATTTCCACATGGTGGAGAGGTGTGGAGAACAGGGGAAACCTGTACAACCCCGACATTTTACCGAAAATGAACGTGGTTGTAAATCAGGTGATTAGTTTTTCAGCTTGTCGGGGTTGTCGGGGTTGACAGCAATTTTCTAAACTTTTTATAGATATGTGTGGAGAGATTTCAATCTCATTTCTCTCCACACTCACACGTATAAGTTTTATAAAATAGGGTGACAACCCGTCAACCCCGACACGATTATGTGTTCCTGTGATGAATCTTTATGTGGGCAGACTGGAAAATCCTGCCTATCTTTTTATGAAATTCCAACCATTTCACAGGGTCGTCTTTCAATACATTTGCATACAGATAGTAGATTCTGTAAAAATCCCAGATACTGTCTGAATCCCTTTTTTTAATTTCTCGTAGGTGTTTTCGCCCATACGCGTGATTCTGCTTACTTCGTGAATGGAAAGAGTCTTTCCGTTCACCAGTGTTGTCCGACGGATTTCGTCGAAAAATTCTCCCAGTCTTAAACTGAGAGATGTACGATGCTTCATAAGTTAATTATTAAAGTTGCCCCGGACACTATTGTCCGGGATTGTTTTTATTCTTAATATCTGTTAATGCTTGTTTATACTTGTTATTTTTGTTGCTGACATGTCTGCAACAGCGGTTTGCATACTCCGAATGTTGCGTCTACATTTGATGTCATTAACCTTATTCTGAAATTATGATACAAACTACTTTCAGCCTTTTCAGAGGCTATTCCGACAAACGCCCGTCCGAAACGACACTGGCTCATCTTCTTTACCTTATCCGCGAAGACCAAACCGTAAAAAGTCATACGGAGAAGCACCGTTACTACCGTTCCGAAAGGATGCAGACTTCTGCCGACCGCGAAAAGGCTTCGTGTCCCTGTTTCGCCGTGGCTGTCCGTTTCTCCGGTGGCAAACAGCAGAAGCATATTGATTCGTGGACCGGATTCTCGCTGGCCGACCTCGATCATGTACCTGCAGACCAGATGCAGGAGGTGCTGCAACGCATCCGCGAAGACAAGCATACGGCACTGGCTTATGTCACCATGAGCGGGGAGGGAATACGTATTCTCTTCCGTATCGAGATGCCGATGGAGGGGCTGTCTGCTGCCAGAAAGGTAGAACGCTATAAAAAGGCGTTCCAGACTGCCAATGAATATTATGCCCGACTGACGGGTGTGGAATGCGACGGACGCTGCAAGAATCCTACCAGGCTGAGCGGACTGGCTGCCGATCCGGACGTGTTCTTCAATCCGGAGGCTGTGCCGTTTGCCTTCTCTGCGAAGGACCTGGAGCCTGTGCGCAACGGAAAACTGGAGCGTGCAATAGCTGCCATCAACCGTGAACTGAAACAGGCCGGTGTGGTGTACGAACCGCATCACCGCAACGAGTATATCATGCGTACGGGCTATCTGCTCAATGAGTACGGCATTCCGATGGAGGAAGCCTTGCAGTGGGCAGAGGACCGCTTTACCGATTATGAGGGCGATGTGGCTTCTATCTTCCGTTCCTGTTATGCCGACTGCACAAAGTTTGATACACGTGTGCCCGCGAGGGGCAGGAGGCGGAAAGAAGGCACCGAAGCGGTGAAACGGATGGCGACGGTACACGATATCGAGCAGTTCCTCGATACACAGGGAGTATTCCGGCACAATGTGATTACCGGAAAATATGAAATGCGTCCCAAAGAATGCGACGAGGATGCTCCTTTCGTGGAAGTGACCGACCGTATGGTCAATACGCTCTGGAGCCGGATGTGCAAGGAAGGAGAAAATCTCCGCTTGTCCGATTTGCGCAATGTGCTGGAATCGGAATATGTAGAGGATTACAATCCTTTTGTGCATTACTTCAACTATCTGCCTGCCTGGGACGGGAAAACAGATTACATCGGAAAGCTGGCCGATATGGTGGAGGTGTGCGGCAATCAGGAACATTTCAGGAAGTGTTTCCGGAAATGGCTGGTGGCAGCCGTGGCTTCCATTCTCGATCCGCGTATCATCAATCACGAGATTCTGGTATTAGTGGGACCGCAGGGGGTGTATAAAACCACCTGGTTCAACCGCCTTTTGCCCGAAGAGCTCAGGGCGTATTTTTATCTGAAAACCAACAGCAGTCATCTCACCAAGGACGATATGATGACACTCTCCGAGTTTGCTTTCGTCTGTCTGGAAGAGATTGACGAGATGCGCCCGTCGGAAATGAATCAGCTGAAGGCTTTGGTGACTTCACCCGACATCAACGAGCGCCGGCCGTACGGGCACTACAAGGAAAAGCGGGCGCACATTGCCAGTTTCTGCGGGACGACAAACAATGCCAACTTTCTGAACGACCCCACCGGACACCGCCGATGGCTGCCTTTCGAAGTGAAGCAAATCCAGAATCCCTACGATACGCCCATCGACTACGAAGGAGTCTATGCCCAGGCGCTGGCACTCTGGAAGGAGGGATTCTGCTTCTGGTTTGCCAACGACGAGATTCGTGAAATCAATGCGCATAACGAACAGTTTGAAACGACCAACATGGAGCTGGAAGTGATTCAGACCGGATACCGCCGTCCCATGCCGGGAGAGGAGTGTCAGTTCATGACCGTTACGGACATCATGGCCCGTGCCGGATTTATGCTGAAAATGCCGCTCAGTACGGTAAAAATCGGTTTGGCACTGAAGAAATTAGGCTTCGAACAGGTCCGGGCTGCCGGAAAACGGGGCTACCGGGTGATTCCGCTGAACGATGAGGAAATTCACCACAACCGTCTGGCAATGGGACGGTATACCGAGCCTCCTGCCGAAGGAGAAGCCTCTGTCTGAACAAAGACGGAGGCTGTACGTGACCTGTACCGATGGCTTGCGTGACTTGTATCGTCAGCGAATGATACTTGTATCGCAGGCTTACGATACAAGTCACGTTTTTGCCGGATTCAGGGCCGTCCTAAATAGCGGAAGATAATTTCCACCTGAATGGAGGTAAACATCTGCTGGTTGGGACGGTATCCGTAGTCCTGAAGTTCCCTGAACAGCGCCTTATTCTGTTTCAGCCATCGCGTCAGCCGGTTCACCGCTGCTTCGGGAGTCAGTTGGGGCGCATAGGCCATGGCCAGTTCTCTACGGTAGTAAGGATGGATTTCCCACTCTTTTTCTATCTTCTCTTCAGGAATACTTGTGTCTCTCATAATTGCTTGAATATTATTGTTTTATCACTATAAATATAGCAATAAATCCGCTAATATCCCTTGCTTGCGAGAATTATTTTATACGATTTTCTTTCAACTTCCATCGACTTCTTCTCTCTTCTTCTACACCTCTTTTCCCGTGTTGTATCTTTGTTTCAGAATGAGAGAGGGAACAAGTTGTTATGAGTTTTTTAGTTCTTGAGTTTATGAGTTTGAGAACATCAACCAACTTAATATGAGTTTTTTAGTTCTTTAGTTTGAGAACATTTACCACCTTACAAACTTAAAAACTCAAAAACTTAATATGAGTTTGAGAACACCAACAAACTAAAAAACTTACAAACTCAAAAACTTAAACAGACGCCTTGTAACCTAATTTATAACCTTAAAAACTTAAAGCTTATGGCCTTAAATTACAGTATCTCGATGCGATCTTCCAATCCTACGGATCCGGAAGCAGTGAAAAAAGCGTATGCAAAAGCTCAGATCGGCAACACTGTCAGTCTGAAAACCATGTCGAAGCGGATTGCTTCGCAGACCACGGTAAACCGTGCCGATGTGATGGCGGTACTTACCGCCTTGGTAGACAACATCTTTGAAGTGCTCCGCGAGGGCAACCAGGTAGACTTAGGCGAATTGGGCAAGCTTCGTCTGCAAATCAGCAGCGAGGGAGCCGAAAATGCGGAAACCTTTACTTCGGATTACATCAAGGATGTAAACATCCAGTTTGTACCGGGTGAAGACCTGAAAAACATCTTTGCCGGAATGGAATTTACACCGGTTCCGACCCGTGATGCAGTCCGTAAGGTATTGAAAGCCCAGAAGGCCGGTGAAACCACCGTAGACATCACCCCGGAAAAAGCCGGTGAAGGTCCTCTTGTCTGATTAAAAACTCCGGACCGGTTGCTCACGCAGGCGGTCCGGATACTAATTTAAAACCAAATTGTTTGAATTATATTTGTTAGATTTATCTTTATATGGAAAATTCCTCAAAACCTAAAAATGTGTGGGGCATCGTCCTCAAAGTCATCATCACCGTAGCCACGGCCATAGCCGGAGCGCTGGGATTGAGTTCGTTTGTGTGAGTTTTGAGTTTTTAAGTTTTTTAGTTTATGAGTTTGCGAACACCAACAAACTTAAGATGAGTTTCTTAGTTCTTGAGTTTTTGAGTTTGAGAACATCAACAAACTGGCAAACTAAAAAACTTAAAAACTTATATAACTGTCTTGTAACCTAACTTACAAACTCAAAAACTTACAAACTCATCACCTATGTACTTCCAGAACTTCCGAAAAATAGATACCATCGTAATCCATTGCAGTGCGACGCGTGAAGACCGGGATTTTCCGGTGGAAGCACTTCGGCACTGCCATCGGGAACGAGGGTTTGCCGATATCGGCTATCACTTTTACATTACCCGCGACGGAGTGATTCATCCGTGCCGGCCTTTGCATCAGATCGGTGCACATGCAGCCGGATGGAACGAGCACAGCATCGGGGTGTGTTACGAAGGGGGACTGAACCGGAAAGGCCGTCCTGCCGACACCCGTACCTTAACCCAGAAATGTGCCTTGCTGGATCTGCTCCGCCAGCTGAAGGCGGACTATCCGCAAGCACGGATTGTGGGGCATACCCAACTGAGTCCTTATATCCGTAAAGCCTGTCCCTGCTTTGATGCAAGGAGGGAGTATGCGGAGCTATAACAGTGTGTAATTTACAGATAAAGAGAATGAAGAGCCTCCGGCTTTCCGGCAGAAATTAATTTATCACCACATAAGTTAATAGTCGGTTTGCCTGTCGGCTCTTCATTTTTATGTTTATCCTTTCTTATTGTTCTGGAAACCATAACCGTATCCGTAGCCATAGCCGTACTTCTTGCCATAGCCGTAACCGTAGCTGTGCTTGCGCTTGCTCAGGTCGATGTCGTTGAGTACGGTGGCTAATTTGCCGAACTTCCTGTTGTCCTTCAGTTCGTTGATATACTGGAAAGCAGCTTTCGGGGTCATTTCGGCGCGGCAGACATAGAGGCAGAGGTCGGCCACACGGCTTATGATGAGACTGTCGGTCACAATGCCGATGGGCGCGGTATCGAGGATGATGTAGTCGTAACGCTCTTTCAGCCGGGCAATGGCGCTGTCGAGTACCGGACGGGCTACCAATTCGGTAGGGTTGGGCGGTACGATACCTCCGGGCAGGATATCAAGGTTGCTATGAATGTCCGAAGGCTGTACCAATGCGAAGAGGTCGGTCTGTTCCGGATCGCTCAGGTAGTGAGTCAGTCCCTTTTCGCGGTGCGAGAGGTTGAAGACCTTGTTCAGACCGGGCTTGCGGATGTCCATTCCTACAATCAGGGTTTTTTTGCCGAGCAGGGCTAAGCTGACAGCCAAGTTTCCGGCTACGAAGGATTTTCCTTCTCCGGGCTGGGTGGAAGAAACCATGATGACCTTTTCTCCACTTTCCATCATAAACATCAGGTTGGTGCGGAGTCCGCGGAAGGTTTCCTCCATGATGTCGTTGTGGTTTTCGCGTACCACAATGGCTCCGTGTGCCGGTTTCTGGCAGTGGGGCAGTTCGGCCACGAGAGGAACGGAAGTGAGTTTCTGTACATCCTCTCCGTTTTCAATCCTGTATTTCAGCAGGTCGATCAGGTAGATGATACCGACCGGAATACCCAAGCCTAACACCAAAGCAACGAGCAGGAACATTTTCTTATTGGGTGCTACCGGAGCATTGTCGGGCAGTGCCTGTTCGATGATGCGTCCGTTGGTGGCGGTAGCCGCCAGAGTGATGGCATTTTCCTCGCGTTTCTGGAGCAGCATGATGTAGAGCTGTGCCTTGATTTCCTGCTGGCGGGCAATGGTGAGGAATTCCTTTTCCTGCTGGGGAGCCTTGCTGATGCGTCCCTCGAACTTGCTGGCCTGGCGGTCGAGGTTGCCCTTGGTGATGTGCAGGCCTTCGAGTACGCTGGCCACGGTGGTCTGTACGCTGTGGCGCATGGCTTCGATGCCGGTCTTCATATTGATGACAGCCGGGTTGTTTTCGGACGAGGTGCGGAGCAGCCGCTTGCGTTCGATAATCAGGGTGTTGTACTGGTCGATGACCGAACTGAGGTTCTGGTCCTGCAGGCCGACATTGGCCGGAATGACTTCGTCGGCATTGGCGGGATTATGAATATAGTCGCACAGGAATTCCACTAAACGAATCTGGGTCTGGTTTTCGATACGGAGCTGTTCGTATTTGGAGTTTTCCTGAAGTGCCAGTTGGGCATCGGTAGTGAGGTCGGTCAGACCGGACTTCTGCTTGAAGTCTGCCAACTGGCTTTCGGTAGTACCGAGTTCGCGGTTGATAATGGCGATGCGGTCTTCGATAAAGTCAGCGGTTTTCTGTGCCACTTCGTTCTTTTCGTCGTTGGCATCCTGATTGTAGAAAGCCACTAAGGTATTGATAAAATCCACTGCACGCTGCTTGTGGCTGTTCTGGAAGTTTATCTTGGCAATGGTCGTGGTTTTGGAAGTGGGATCTACACTGAGTGCTCCTGCATAACCTTTGGCCACTGCAACAGGGGAGCTGATGTAGGTGATCAGTTTGACCTCTTTTGCAGGAGCGGGTATCGAGTCGTTTTTTGTAAAGCTGAATACTCCTACGGGAGTAGGCAGTACAGCTGGCAGAGCATTGAAAGTTTTTTCCTCGCTTTGTTCGGTTCCATTCAGATTATAAATGGCTTTTACACTTAGTTTCCCTTCCGGAGTATAAACCATTTTCAGTTTTGCACCACCGAATTTTTCCGCTTCTTCGGGAGTGAGGTACACCTGTACGGGGGCATTCTTATACAGAGGCTGGTCATAGCCGAAGCTGCGGTTTTCTACGGTAGAGATATAAAGCCCTAAACGGGTGACTACCTTCTGAACAAGGGTACGTGATTTCAGAATCTCCACTTCATTATCGAAGCTGCTGGTCATGGAGAAGCCTCCCATGCTCTGCAAGGTTCCCAAAGCTCCGTTGGTTGCCTGCATGGCACGGCTACGGGCATCGTCTTCCTTAATCAGGACGGAGGCGCTCACGTTATACACGGGTGTCTGGTAGCGGAGATAGATAAAGGCTGCCGCTACGCAGACAAGGACACCGGCTACAAACCAGGGCCAGTAGATGAGGTATTTGAAAATCACGCGGTAGAGGTTGAAGTCTTCTTCTTTCTGTTCCGGTGTATCGAATAGGTTGTTTTCGTTCATAAGATTGGTTTAAGTTTTTGAGTTTTTTAGTTTTTAAGTTTGCTTGTGTAAGTTCT
>NZ_JBBKBS010000035.1:0-14650 GCF_037890285.1 Phocaeicola sp. HCN-40430 | reverse complement strand
ATAGCCTATGAATATGACCTTAAAACCGGCATTCGGACTTAGCGGCAGTGCCCTGAAAGTCATTGCCATGATTTCCATGGTGATAGACCACGTTGCTCTCTATCTGATGGAGCACGGTACCGTATTATACGAAACGATGCGCTGTGTAGGGCGCATCGCTTTTCCTGTATTTGCCTTCCTGATTGCGGAAGGGTTTATTCATACAAGAAGCAGGTATAGGTATTTCTTTACTCTGCTGGGCTTTGCCGTAATCAGTGAAATACCATGGTATCTGCTTAATGGAGCTGACGGGACACATAATGTGATGTTTACACTGGCCTTAGGAGTGGCCACGCTTATGGTTCTTGAAAATCTTCTGCAGCGTAGTATGGTACTTGGATTTCTTTGGACACTTGGCATGGCCGGACTTGCTTCCTGGCTTGGAGTGGATTATGAATGGAGAGGGATTCTTATTATTGTTTTCTTCTACCTTATTAATGGATATGGTCACTCTTTCCCATATAGTAGAGGTATGCAATTTTTTTGTACATTTACTTTGATGATGCACTTTGGGGTAATTGGTGCTATATTGGCCTGCATGGTTTTATATCTGTATAATGGTACAAGAGGGTTTGTACAAGGTAATATAGCTAAATATGGATTCTATGCTTTTTACCCTGTACACTTATCAATATTAGTATTAAGTGTACAGGGTAAATATTGCTAATCTAACTATTTTAGGTGTGGTAAATCAACTCCTATTCTAAGAGCATGATTAAAAATCTTGTTTACAATACGCTGTGCATAAAAATCTTTCAAGCCACCAACGTACTCTAATTGAATATCTTTATTCTCAATTTTAACAGCAAAATCATCGTTTACATTAAATTTATTATTTTCTATATGAACCGTTAAAAAGCTGTCATCCCATTTAATAGCCTTATTATCTGAAATGATAGAATAATCTCCTTCTTTCTCTATCTCTTTTAATGCTGTTCTTAATTTAACACTATCAGTACTTCCGTATACAAAGGCATAATTATTGTGGATTTTTGTAGGACGCAAACAATCACAACTCTGTGAAACACAAATAATATATTCTTCCACAACTCCTACTTTTTCTTTAGGAATATGGAGATCTGTCTTTAACTTAAAAATATCCCCAGTTTTTATCTGATGACGTTCTTGATTTGATAATTTTTCTTTAGAAACAAAAGTTAATATTTTATTAAAAAGAGCCAATTCCTGTTCTTTTGCTGTTTCAGTTTCATCCTCGTTTCTTTTAAAGAGCTCTCTTATTTTTTCTGCTTCGATATAAGTCCTCATTGCTTCTGCAATATCTTCTTTAATACATAGAACAAGGAATTCAATAAGATTATCAATATTTTCTTCTTCATAAGACTCCCAATGATGTAATAACATTCGATCAGTTATTCCACCTAAACCTTTTCCGCCTATGCCTAATTCTTCAGAAAGTATATTCTTCAACATTAAAGACAACAACAATGTACGTTGATTTGGAATATTACAAATAGCATCTGTTACTTTTCCATAAACATCATCAGGAGTTATCTCTTTCTTCAAGACAAAAATGACAGTCCCATTAATTAAAAGATAATTTCTACCCAATATATGGACAGAGTATTTTTTTTCATCCACTCTGTGTAATATCTCTAAACTTTTATTAACAATCTCATAATATGTCAATAAAATATTTAAATCATCTTTTACTATATCTCTCAACTTATTACAACATTCACGGCTATCTTCTTGAGGGAACAAACTACAAATATAACGCTTAAATTCTTTAATTATACAGTCTTGCTCTTCTTTAGGACTTAGTGTAAAAGCTGAAACAATATCATTAAGTTTTTTCATAAAATCAGTTTCAACATCTTCTGCTTCTGATTTCTCCTCAACTATTCCCAATACTTCAAAAAGTTTATCATTAATTTCCGCCTTCAGTTCATCAGATGTTTTCCTAATACAAAAATAAGCGTATATATTTAATAAAATATTATAATCATCCTGCTCGTTAGTATATATTGCTACCCATCTTATATACTTATTAGCAACTGCATTATCTAAAATCTTTAATGTGCTCTCATGCTTTATTCGGAAAGTAGCATCTAATTCCCAATCAAGAATCATCAAGTCTTTATGATTCAGCAAAAAGTCTTTATCATTATCAAATCCATCATAACCTCGAAATTTATATATGTCAAGATCACATTTTCCATCTTTCCTAAATGAAATATACAATTCTTTTGAATCATCAAAATATTTCCTATTTTCAGGGATGTCACAATATGGAGACTCATATTGATCATCTATACAAATAGCTGAATTAATTGCATTATATATAACAGCTTTTTTATCTTCTGTACTTATCATAATTGTTATTTTTTATATGACCTAATAACAAAACAAGCTCCATTTAACTTATTATACTCTTTATCATTACTTGCGATAATATCCAGACCTATAGAATTCAAATTTCTTCTAGCTAAGTATAACCCTATTCCACGCCCATTAGATTTTCTTGTAAAAAATAAAGTAAATATATCTTCTAATAAATTGTCAGCTATTTTTTCACCATTATTCATTACAAGAATCTCTTCATTTTCAGTACAATATTCTATATATATTCTACGCTCAGAAACAGGAATCAGCCAATACAATGCATTATTTATTATATTGATAAATGTCGAATAAATCACCGATTCAAATGTGAAAAAAGTATAATTTTTAAAATCATCACTAGCATCAAAATTGACCTCCAAATCTCTAATTTTAGAAGCAAAAAACAATTTTAGAGATTCTAGCAAATTCAAACCTGTAAAAGTCTTTTTTTGCCTACGTGACATTCTATATAGAGGCTGTAACATTTTATAATTAGCCTCCATATGCTCAAATGCCACTTTTAATTGACCATATTGATTCGATATTTCAGAATGATTTGCTGCATAATCTCCTAAATAACGAATAGATGTAGCCATCTGGGAATGGAGCACATTTAATTCATGATCTATAATTTCAGCAGAAATACCTAGTTGAGCCAATTCATCAGTAGCCTCCAACTTTTCTTCTAATTTTTTATGTTGTTCTTTATACCATCCAATTAAGACGTCATCATCTATATCAAAACTCAGATTTTCAATATGTGTAACAAATGATGAATATCTTGAATCAATTTGTGCTAAAATAGATTCTTTACTTGACAATATACACTCTATAGCCTTTTCATACTCTTCTTTTGTGTTTAAGACACTAATCATATTTGAAATCTCTTCTTTAAATGAGTCACTATATGATTTACCTTCCTCCATAAAATTGTTACGAATATCTTCAAATGCTAAAGATGTACGTTTCACATATGAATTGACAGTAGTTGTTATTTCTCTTAATGCTGCAAGATAATTGTTTTCATAATCCTTTCTAAGATTCTCAACATCAAATTTTTGCCTTACTTTTATTATTTCATTATCACAAGCAATCAATGACTTTATTATCTGATTATATACTCCAGTATATTCTGTATATTTTTTCTCCTGAATTGAACTTAATTTTATACGCGACGGCTTTTGTATTTTCAAACTTCGAAGCTGTTCTTTCTTCTGAGAAAGCAACTTCGATAAATCCTGGTACTCATTATAAGTTGTTTCCAAAGATTTAGATTTCAATTCTAATTGGAGATGGAGTTCTATTATCTCATTCTGCAGCTCAAGAATTTTTACTTCATTAGCTTTCAAGTCTGAATTTAACTTTGCTTTTGTCTGCTTAGCTTTTTTCTTTTCAGCCTCTAGAACTTTTTCATTTTTTCGAGCAATCTCATTCATTTGGATAGAATGAGCTGTGACATCATCCTTAGAGGAAGCAAAAAAGTTCTTAGCTATATCAGTAAAAAAATCTATTAAATTCTTTTTGAATTCTTTATAAGCTTTATTTTCTATCAAGCCCTCACGTCCAGCTTTGTCTGTAAGAGCTTTGTTTTTTTCACGTGTTATTGCAATATAACCATACATATTACGATGACTAAAGAAATAATACCCCGCTCTTTTAGATCTACGTTCCTCAAACTTAAGAAAATCATAATCAGTTCTACCATAAGGCAACACCCTAAAATTATCTCTATAAATATACAATCCCCCAAATTTCTCTGTTTTTTCATCCATAGTGATATATTCTTCAGGGGATAACAATGAATATTTTTGACGTCCTTCAATTTCTCCAAGTTCTATTTCAAAAGGGCCATAAGGTGTTTTACCTGGTAATCTGATTGGTCTAAATTTATAAGGGAAGGTCTGTTTATAGACTCGTACAATGCCATCAAAAACGCCATTTTCATCAAAATTTCCTTTTATATAATGATCAGCCTTCTCAAAATCACTATGATCAAAAAAATTACGAATTATATCGTAATTACCGTTTTCATTTCTAACATTAAAAGATGTTTTGAAGTCGGGCTCTTGTTGCATAAACAAATTATAAATTCCACTGAGAGAACGTTTAAGTTCAGACAGTGTAGAACTATCATCATCATTTGCATTGTAGTAAGCCAAATCCAAAAGTTGTTCATCAGGTTGAAAGATGAGAAACCGTGTTCCATGTTTATCTTGCGGAAGGAATAAATCCTCTATTTCTTTTTCTATTACATTAGGAACTTTAACAGAAGTAACACTATCGACAATATTTCGATGCAAACTTTCTTGCTCACTCCAAGCACAGGGATTATTTTGGAAATTACTCAAAAAATCCAACTTCATAACCTGAAGATTGTACCGGAATTGTTCAATATTATTAAACTCTAGAAGAGGAATATTAACATCATCAATAAAAAGATTGTAATTTTCAAGTATACGCCAATCCATCAGAAGCATCTGACAAGGTTCATTCTGTTTTTTGGTTAACATCAACATAGGAGAGCCCAAGTATGCTACAGATAAACGGCCAATACCCTTTTCCCCCATAGGGATTCTTGGACTCAAATTAAAACGCTGTTCATCTGTCAGATAAACTTTACCTCTAGATTTGGAGTCTGTACCTAAAACAATCCATTTTGATAATATATCATTCTTAGTCATACCAAATCCATCATCTGACAGACTAAAAATAGGAGATTCCACATCTGCATATCCATTCAAATATAAATCACAATTTAAATTTCTTGCATAAGCATCATATCCATTTTTCCATAATTCAGATATAGCTGTTGGCAAATCTGCAATCTGTCCTTTTCCTAACAAATCAACAGCTCTTGCTTTTGTTCTAAATTGTGCCATTGTATTTTTCTTTTAATTCATATAATAAAATTCCTAACCTTCTTGCATACTCAGGGGGTACTGCATTTCCTATAATTCTTGCATTAGCAAGAATGCTATTTGCACAGAACTTATAATCTTTAGGAAAAGTCTGTAATGTAGCACCTTCGCGTATAGAGAGTCCTCTATTTTCTATTGGATGCGCAAAACGGCCACTTGTTATTTTTACGAAATTTGTTGTAATTGTAGAAGAAGGTTTATCCCAACGTAATCGACCATAAACATCTGTAAAACTATGATCTTTACCTATATAACATCTTAACTGAAGAGCCGGATTATCTTTCCATGCTAAACGGGAACCACCATTTAATGGAGTATTAATCAGTCTTTTTATATTTATAGGAGCTAAACTTGATGCAGTATGCATAAAATCTGTTACGTCTTTATGCCCAGCCTCAATACTAGGGAATCCATTTTCTAAACCTATAAATTCAGACAACACAGCTTTTGTTTGATCTGGCTTAGGCATATAGACATCTCCCAATCTAGATGCAATAAGCGAGAATCTTTTTCTTGTTTGTGGAACTCCATAATAACACATATTTACTATTTCGTACTTATAAAAGTATTTTTTCTTCTTAAGGAAATCCTCAAATAGAGGAAATACACTATCAGTTCTAGTTAAAATACCCGGAACATTTTCAACTAGTATATAACCAGGATTATAATAATCTACAAACCTCATAAATTCCCTTAACAAATCTTTGGTATCTTTCGATTTTTTTCTATCTGTATTTATTATACTATAATACTGACAAGGACTACATCCTACAAAAATTAGATTATCATCATTCCTTTTAATAGAAAAATTCTCTTCGAAATAGTTTTCCTTTAACTCTCTAATATCTGAATTTATGAATGTTGAAGTAGGATTATTTTGTTCATATGTATCTTTACACTCCTCTGCAAAATCAACTCCAGCTATTACATCAATTCCTGACTGACGAAGGCCATATGTCATACCTCCTCCTCCACAGAAAAAATCTATTGCTTTCAACGAACTGGTGCACACTTTCATACTAATTAAAATTTGCAAGCAAATTTACGCATTTTATCTTTACGCATTATCATTTAATGATATAAATATTAAGTCGTGATCAAATGTAACAACAGTAATGACTATATTAATTCAATGATAAAACTATATGATGTATGAGTGAAATTTAAATATTATTCTGTTATATAAACTTTAATATTTCATTAAGTTTTTCTAAATATTCAGAATCTTCCGCATACCCAATCTCATCAAGCCAAAGCAGATAGTTACCACCTTTATACTTATATTGCACTTTAGTATAATAAGCCCTTACACTTTCCGTCCAATGATTGAATTCATAGTATTTCCCTGTACGAGGATTGGTAAGACCGAAAAGATTATGCTTATTCCGGCACACTGATGAACGGAACCATCCTGTTTCCAATATTGCCTGAGCCAATACGATTTTGGGGTATAGGATTCCGTTTCTTATGATTTCTTTATAAAGATTGGGGATGGTAAGTTCAGGAAGATTGTTTTCTGATTTAGGGATATCATCTGTTTTCTTTTGCAGTTCTGTTTTCAGGGATGCTTTCCTGTCACTATTCCGGCTGTTATCATCCAATTCCTTTTGATTGTCTGGCCTGACAGTCAGGGTATCCTTTGTCATCATCTTATTCTTTTCCCCTTTTGTAACATCCTTTTCTACATGCTTATAGGCCTCTTTTTGTCTTTCTGTTGGCAGAAGTTCCGAATCTCTGGTTATCGTATAGAACTGTGCCGATACACTTACTGGCAGAAACATCAGAAGCAATGAAATCAGAATAGTGTTGCGCATTTCTTTTTCAGAGGATTTCCGTAAATACATTTGTGGCATTCAGGCGGTTAGAACCGCAAATATAACAGCTTAATTACAGTAATATGGAAATGCACAACAGAAATCAGTCCGATTTGTTGCCATACGAAAAACTGGCAATATTGGGTATCGACCGTGAAAAGGCGGACAGCTTACCCATGGAAGTGAAGGAGAAGCTGATGGCAGGTGAAGTGACTCCCATCATGCAGGTATCCATCAACGCAAGGAACGGCAGCATCATCACCATGCCGATGAAGCTACAGATGACTACAGACAAGAACGGTGCTCCGGCTCTGATTGCCTATCCGGTACGTGCAGAACTGGACCGGGAACGCAACAAGGTTCTCAACCTCACTCAGCAGGAGGCTGAACGTCTGGCCAGAGGTGAGGTAATTCAGAAGGCGGTCAACGTAAACGGTGAAAAGACTCAGCAGTATCTCCAGCTTGATCCGGAAACAAAATCCGTCATTCACAAGCGTGTCACAGACATAAAGCTGGAGCAGCGTCTGAAGGACATGGAGAAGGTAAACGACATTGAACTGGGTATGCAGCAGAAGCAGCAGGTACGGGAGGGAAAACCTGTTGAACTGAATGTAGGCGGAGAGAAGGTTTCGGTCGGCATTGACCTGAAGGAGCAGCAGGGATTCAGGCTTATCAAGGGTGACATGAAGGAATGGGAAAGGCAGCAGAAACTCCGCTATGACGAGATTCATCCTGAATACCTCGGCCTTGTTATGACAGACAAGAACCGTTGGGAGTATAAGAAGGTGGTGGACAAACAGTCTATGGAGCGTGCCATTTCACTCTCTGCATCACGGAAGGAAACAAAAGCAAACAGCCTTAAACTCTAATACTGATTCCTATGACTAAAAAGACAGATTCAGATAATGATACCGATATCATACGGCAGTTCAACGAGTTGAAAAAGAAGCATCCGGATGCCATGCTGCTGTTCAGACGGAACAGTTTCTATGAACTCTATAAGCAGGATGCCGTAAAGGCTACCGCAGTACTTGCCATCGAGATTGCAGACAGGATGCTGCCTGACTACAAGAGACCTGTAAAGGTTGCATCATTCCCACAATCGGCACTTGACGTTTATCTGCCCAGACTGATACGTTCCGGAATCAGGGTTGCAATCTGTGATGCCTTGGACAGTCCTTTGAAGAAGAAGGCCGGACAGGACAAGACTGAGAATAATGACAGAACCATTCAAAACAATACAGATATGGGAAAGAAGAAAAAGGAACAGGGTGCGCAGGAAACTCCTAACAGAACAGTGGAAAACACTGTTGATGTAAAACCTGCAAGGAAAAAGAAGTCGAAGGCCAAAGCTGAGACCAGGACGGATAATGAGGTAAAGACCGAAAAGAAGGACGAACAGAAAACGGAGGCAACTCAGGAACGAAAGCCCCGTGAGCCGCAGATGGTAACGGCCAACGGTGAAAAGGTTACTCATGGTCATGCCTACCAGAGTACCACCAATCCTGCCGACTGGTACTTTACCGCAAAGATTGACGGACAGCAACTCAAGCCGCAGAAGATGGATGCAGCCGACCTTGCAGCCTATCAGAATAAGGAAATGACGGTGCCGCAGCTGATGGAACGCTACTATCCGACAAAGCTGATGCCGAAGGTATCTGAGGAAGCCTTCCGTATGCCAATGGAGATTGCAGGACCGGACGGTTCCATAACCGTAAACAAGTTCAATGTCTATAAGGAGAAGGACGAGCAGCGTCCTGACTTTGGGAAATACAAGTTCTATGTTCAGGTTGGGGATACGAACATGTCTGCCGTTGCTTCACGCCAGGACCTGAATGCCTACTTCGACAGAGTGGCCACTCCAAACCAGCTTATTGAGAAGAACTTCGGAGAACGTCTGCATCTGAAATCCGCATACGAGAAATATCAGCTTCCTGAAGGTGTTGACCCCAAGGGTGTGCGTGTAGCCAAGGACAGGAACGACAACAAATGGAAGGTGTCGGTTGACCTCGGAGAAAAGGGACAGACTTCCCGGCATGAAATCTCCTTCGATGACGGCTATTCTCTTTTCAAGACCAAGACGGCCACAAGGGAACAGATTGCGGCCAAGTACCTGAATACGGAAATAACCGATATGCTTGCCGCCAACACCGCAAAGGTGGAGAAAACGGCTTCTATGAAAATGTAACATAATCAGAGTTGTTTAATCAATTTTATGTAATAAACTAAAGATATAAGATATGTCAGCTAAAATGAACCATGAGGAGCTTGTGGAGCTTCTGCAGGAGGGTAAGATAGGTTTCCTCCGCTTTGTTATGGACAGTGAGAATGCAGATGATTATCTGGAGTGGTGCCGGTCACACGGTACGGACCCTTCGGATGAATCGGCCGAATTCTATGTGGAACAGACGGACATCGAGCAGATGAACCGTCAGGTAATGGATGACGACAGCTATGGCATCTGGAACTGACTCTCAGGGAAACAGCGGACAGGCGGCCATAGACCGCTTCGCTGCAATGATGATTGAGCGTATGCAGCAGATGAAAGATACCGGATGGAAACAGGGATGGATTGGCGGCGCATCAGGTTATGCCGGACTGCCGCAGAATGTGGGTGGCCGCAACTATTCCGGTTCTAATTCCTTCTTCCTTCAGATGCATACCGTAGCCATGAACTACCAGCTTCCGGTATATCTGACCTTCAAGCAGGCACATAACCTGAAGGCTCATGTCCTGAAGGGTGAAAAGGCCTTCCCGGTGGTGTACTGGGATATGATGATAAAGGACAGTCACGGCAAGAGGATAAGCACGGAGGAATACCGTGCAATGAGCAAGGAAGAGAAGAAGGATATGGATGTCATTCCTTTCATCAAATCATTCCCGGTATACAATGTGGCACAGACCAATCTGGCAGAAGTACAGCCGGAGAGGATGCAGAAACTAATGGACAGGTTCAAAGTTCCAGAGCTTCGGGATACGGAAGGTATGTACACCCATGCCGCACTCGACCGTATGGTGGAGACGCAGCAGTGGCTTTGTCCGATACGTGCCGACAAACGTGAGAACGGTGCCTATTATTCTCCCTCAAAGGATATTGTGGTACTGCCCATGAAGGCGCAGTTCAATATTGGTGATTCTCCAGAAGAAACCTACCGTGGTGGAATGGAGTATTATTCTACCATGTTGCATGAAATGACTCACTCCACCATGACACCGGAGCGTCTGAACAGGGAGATGGGCGGAAGGTTCGGTGACCCGAAATATGCCAAGGAGGAACTGGTGGCGGAACTTACGGCTGCCATGATCAGCCATTCCATGGGCTTTGATTCCAGGATAACGGACAACTCTGCTGCCTATCTGGACTCGTGGATTGGTGTACTGAAACAGGAACCGAAGTTTATCGTATCGGTCATGGCTGACGTGAACAAAGCTTCCGACCTGATTCTTGACCATGTGGACAAACAGCGTCTGGCTCTCGGCGAGCAGCCTTATCTGGCGAAGAATGACCCGCTGACTTCAATGAGTGCTGACGAAGAGAAATCTTTCAAGAATGCGGCCATCGTCAAGACCCGTTCTGGAGACTATGCCATCCGTGCGTCATACGATGGTGTGGAGTTGGGACTGAAGAAGGTTTCCAAGGAAACGGCCAGGACATTCTTCCAACTTACGGACTGGAGGGACAAGGAGGCTTTTCTGAACATGACGGCACGGAAGACATACGAACCGGAGATTACCATGATGGGCAGGAACCGGAATGCCGGTACAGGACTTGGTATATGAAATTCTGTATAACATCTTAAATCGGAAAGCATGAGTGACTACAAGGTTAATTTCAGGGAAATGAAATCCCGTGTAGGGATTGATGACATTGCATATGCTCTGGGATACCGTCTGGACAGGAAGGCCGGTGTCGGACGTTACATCGAACTGGTGCTCGGTGAAGGCGGTAACAGGAGAGATACGCTGATTGTCAGCCATCCCAACGACAAGGCAGCACAGACGTTCTTCCGGCGTGACGGTTCCAAGGGCGATGTGGTGACACTCATCCGTGAGAATCTTTCTTCCTTTACGGTATCAGGAAAGGATGAATGGCAGAAGATAGCCAAGGTCATGGCACGTTTCGCCAACATGCCTGAACCTGAATACAGGGAGAACAGGGAGTATGTAAAATCGGCAGGAAAATCATGCGGTGTGTTTGACGCTTCCAGATATGAGGTGAAGCCGGTTGATACCGAAAAAATACCGGGACTGTTTTCCCGGCGCGGACTGTCCAAAGCGACCGTTACGGTTCTTTCACCCTTTATTTCCCTTATAAGGGACAGGAACAACGGGAAGTTTGAAGGCTACAATATCGGATTTCCATATACTGACGGAAAGGGAAATGAAGTCAAGGGGTATGAAATCAGAGGACATGGCGGTTACAAGTCGAAGGCTGCCGGTACGGATTCGTCATCTTCGGCATGGGTGGCTGTTCCTTCGGGTATCAGACCGGACAATGTAAGAAGCGTGTTCTTCTGTGAATCGGCTTTTGATGCCATGGCCTTCTACCAGATGAACCGGATACAGATTGGGGACAGTGCGGCTCTGGTTTCACTGGGCGGCACATTCTCTGACAGGCAGATAACCGGAGTCATGGAACGCTTTCCCAATGCACGTGCCTTCGACTGTTTTGACAACGACCTGGCAGGGCGAATATACGGACTGCGCATGATGGCCCTGCAGGAAGATATTCAGATGAAGATAAGCAGAACTGACGGCGGCATCCGGATTGAAGCGAAGGGAAAGGTAATCGAGCCTGACATGGAGCGTCCTCTACTGGCCCAGGTTGCCAGGCAGCTGAACATCCGGTACCGTATGGGACAGTGGCTTCCTCCGAAGGCTTTCAAAGACTGGAACGACTGTCTGCTGAACAGGCCGATGGAGCCGGTAATTTCACCTCATAAGGAGGAACGTGAACAGAATCTGAGCGAACAAAGGAATAAAGGACGTAAAATCTGAATGATATGGACAGAATCAAGTTAAGAATAACGGTAGTGGCTGTCCTTGCAGTTTTTCTGCTGAAAGGTACGGACACTTTTGCACAACAGACAGACCCGACTCTGGCGGGTGCTGTCTTTGCACAGACTTCCACTCTGAAGAATATCTATGACAAACGTCAGAAGGCTCATGAGAAAATCATTGCTGCCGAGACTGCCGTAACGGTTGCACTCGACAGGGTACACAGTGTGGAGAACAAGATGCTGGAATATCTTTCCAATGCACAGGGAGCCATGCAGAATCTCTATCAGATTAAGCGTGCCGGAGAACTGGTGACCACGGAGATTCCTCAGAACTGTAATCTGCTGCTCAAATCGGTCGGCAGTAACCTGAAGGGAACGGCCATCGCTGCTATAGTTTCTGATGAACTGGCCGATGCCGCAACCCAGATGGCTGCGCTTTATCCGTTCATGAAGCAGCTGGTAACTTCCGGAAGTTATGATACAGGCGGTTCTGACGGAGGTAAGGAGAAGCACAAGGTAAACCTGCTCAGTTCTTCCGAGCGGTACTACATAGCAAACGAAGTACTGACCAGACTGGAGGCTGTCAATACCGACCTCTTTATCCTGGCATGGCAGGTACACACACTCTCATGGAACGACCTTTGGTTCTCTCTTGACCCGGAAGGTTGGGCAAGCGTGATGTCTGGCAAGAACATAATAGGTGGAATCGTTGCGGACTGGAACCGTGGATTCTCATACAATTAATTCAAACATAGTAATTTATCAGTAATATGGATTCAGAAAAGAAGATTATAGGACGCTGCCCGTTCTGTGGCGGCAACGTGGTGAAGACCTGCAAGGGGTATCGCTGCGAAAACAACACAGGTGAGCATCCTTCTTGTGTGCTCAACATCAATGCCATAATCGGCAACCGAAAAATGAATGACGGGGAGATTGCCGAGTTTCTGGAGAAACGCTGTATCCTTCTGGACGGCTTTTCCACCAAGGAAGGAAAGACTTTCCCGACAGTGCTGGAACTTGCTGATGACGGTGCAGTCAATATGCAGTCTGTAATCGGCAGGTGTCCGCACTGCGGCAGCGAGGTACGTGTGGGAACAAGGGCTTTCAACTGTTCCAACTACAGCAATCAGGAAGCACCGTGCTCATTCGCCATATGGAGGAATATAGGCGGCCATCAGCTGACACTGGAAGAGGCGAAGGAGCTTTGTGAGAAAAACATTACTTCATCCGAACTGGAGATGTACCGGGAAGACGGTTCCATTTACCGCAAACGCCTCGGTCTGGCTCCGGATAAACTTCAAATCGTAAAGATATGAAACAGGGAAAGAAACTTCTGATACTGCCTGCAGTGGCAGTTCTGCTCGGAATGGGAACCGGCTGTTCCGACAACAGCGGGAATAAGGCGCAGGATATTGCAAAAAAGGCACTGATGGCTTCCGTGGACAATCCGGAATCCGTAAAAATTGTCGGTATCAGCAAACCGGATTCTGTATTTGGCCGTGAGTATGTTACAATGAAGGAGAAGATGGCTCTTTCTGTGGCCATGATGAAAATCAGCCGCAGGTTTATGGAGGATACGGATTTTAATAATCCGGATTCAGAATGTCACGGGATGTCCGGACGGATGAAACGTCAGATGGATGCCATGACGGCACTCCGCTCTCTGATGGTTTCCGGTGAACTGAAGCCTATAGGTGATGAAAGTAGTCAGGAACGCAAGCCGTTCAACGGTTGGAAAGTAAAGATAGAGTATGAAGCCACTGATTCTGACGGACAGCCATACCGCTCTGAATATTGGTTCATTATGGATAAGGAAGCGCAATGTGTAATCAGGTCATTTGAAATCCCACGGTTATGAAGCTGAAAAGATTTTTATTACCGATTCTGGCATGGAGTGGACTGATACTCACTTCCTGTCATTGTGAACATGAAGAAGATGACGGCCTTTTATCTTCCCTTCAGGTTGGCAATGTGATTTGTTCGGACGGGAATATATTGTCCATGGACAAATTCAAGCAATCTGAGAAAGAAGCTGTTGCCATAGTTTTCCATGTAAACCGTAGTGCTGAAACTGACAATCTTGGTTATGCAGTTTACATTCATGATATGGAACCTTTATCTTTTGCTGACAGTCTCGGTATTGACCAGTGTACTTCTGCATCATTGACTGAAGAGGACGGAAATGAGAATACCTATTCTTTGTTCAATAATGAGGAAGTCCAATCACCAATGGCTATCAAATCTTTTGATTTGTGGAGTTATGGACAATCGGCCTATATTCCTTCTGTCCAGCAACTCTCATTTCTGTTTTCTGTCCGGCATCAGATTAATGAGTTTATAAATCAAGTCGGTGGAACTCCGATTAATCTGAATCCGGGTGAATGCTGGTTATGGTCTTCTACTGAAGTGGAAGGGCAAAAGGAGAATAAAGCATGGCTTTACTCTATGCAGTCAGGAACTATTCAGGAGACACCGAAAGATCAACCTCATAAATCCAGGCCGATAATTTCTATATATACAACCAAATAAATAAAAG